>JALOQK010000006.1 GCA_025453395.1 Candidatus Omnitrophota bacterium | reverse complement strand
GGGTATAAGACTCCCAGGCAGGTAGCTAGCGAATACTTACAAAGTAACGGCTTTGATCAGGGATTTAAATTTTGTCGCAATTAGAGTTGCAATTCGCCAATGTATAATAGATTAAAGATTCTACTTGACTAATTGGGAAAATGTGTTATTCTTAATAATATAGTAGAGATTAGAAGTCTTAAGGCCGCAAGGTTTAGGAGAACTAACCGCGCGGCTTTTTTGTTGCAGAAGGCAACACACCCGCGCAATTCAGATAAGCGCGGGGTGTAGACAGAAAGCAAAGCATTGTTTACCCTGTTAGAAGTTGTAGGTCTATTAGGTGAGTGTGATGCGGATTTCTAACAGGTTGTTACTATAATTCTAAAGAAAGAGAGGTAGCAAACAATGGTAAAAGGATCAGTAAAGTGGTTTAGTGACCAAAAAGGTTATGGTTTTATCACACCTGAAAACGGTAAGGATGTATTTGTGCATCATTCGTCTATTCAGGGTGAAGGTTACAAGTCTTTAGCTGAAGGCCAGCAAGTCGAGTTTGAAATCGAACAGGGGCCCAAAGGCGAACAGGCGACAAAGGTCGTTAAGTTATAACCTTAAAAAATAAAATAGGGCTCGGCATAAGAATATGCCGGGCCCTATTTTTTTATCTTTACAAGAAAGGTACAAAATGAACAGTTGCCAAAGATGCGGCATAAAATTATCGCATAATTATCTGGTTTCAATATTTACGCTTATAAATGAGAAGATAAAAAGAATGATAGTTTGTTTAAAGTGTAAGGATATTTTAAGCAAGAAAGAAAATAAATAACCGCCTAGAAATTCCTCCCTGAAATCTTCCAGCGTTGTTATGCCTTTTTAGATTATTATTAAAAAGGCATATCTGTGTTTACGATAACTTCTTCAACTTTAGATTGAAAGTGGTATAATTAGTAAAGATAAACCTCAACATAAGGGGGTATATATGAAACGCGTAAATAAAAGTGCATTATCTTCCGATTGCCTGCATAGTATTGACGCCTATTGGCGCGCCGCAAATTATCTTTCCGTGGGACAAATCTATCTTTTTGATAACCCTCTTCTTAAAGAGCCATTGGCGTTTAAGCATATTAAGCCGCGCCTTTTAGGGCACTGGGGGACTACTCCGGGTTTAAATTTTATCTATGTGCATCTTAACCGCTTAATAAAAGAGCGCGATCTGAATATGATATACATCACCGGACCCGGACATGGTGGCCCGGCATTGGTTGCCAATGCCTATTTAGAAGGAACTTACAGCCAATATTATCCAGATATTTCACAAGATGCCGAAGGGATGAAGAAATTATTCAAACAATTTTCTTTTCCCGGAGGCGTCCCCAGTCACGTGGGTTCAGAAACCCCCGGCTCTATTCACGAGGGAGGAGAATTAGGTTACGCCTTGTCACACGCGTTTGGGGCAGCGTTTGATAATCCGAATTTAATTGTTACTTGCGTTGTCGGTGATGGAGAAGCAGAGACTGGGCCTTTGGCTACAGCATGGCACTCTAATAAATTTCTGAATCCTGCTAAGGATGGCGCGGTGTTACCGATTTTGCATCTTAATGGTTACAAGATTTCTAATCCCACAATACTTGCCCGCATTGATAAAGATGAATTAAAAAAGCTTTTTATTGGTTATGGATACAAGCCGTATTTTGTGGAAGGTTCTGATCCAAAGGCAATGCATAAGCTTATGGCCAAGACACTTGAGGCGGTAATAAAGGAAATTAAATCTATCCAGGCTAAATCCCGCGGTAGTAAGAAATCTCTGCGTCGCCCGCGCTGGCCAATGTTAATTTTGCGTACTCCTAAGGGTTGGACTGGGCCTAAAAGCATTGATGGGTTAAAAACCGAAGATTATTGGCGCTCGCATCAGGTGCCTTTTGGGGAGATGGAAAAACCAGAGCATATCCGCGAGCTTGAACAATGGATGAAAAGTTATAAGCCGGAAGAACTTTTTGATGAAAAGGGGCGTTTGATTCCAAAGCTCTCAGAGCTTGCGCCAAAAGGGAAACGCCGCATGAGTGATAATCCGCATGCTAACGGCGGATTATTGCTGCGTGATCTAATGCTCCCGGATTTCCGTAAATACGCGGTAAAAGTTGATAAGCCGGGAGTAAGTGAATCAGAGCCGGCGAAGGTTATGGGATATTTTTTGCGCGATGTTATGAAAATTAATCATAAGACTAAGAATTTCCGTGTGTTTGGCCCGGATGAAACAACCTCAAACCGGCTGGGCGCGATTTTAGAAGTTACCAACCGTGCTTGGATGGCGGAAATTTTACCAGAGGATGATCATCTTGCTGTGGACGGAAGGGTAATGGAAATCTTAAGTGAACATACTTGTCAGGGTTGGCTAGAAGGGTATCTACTTACTGGAAGGCACGGTTTATTTTCTTGTTATGAGGCCTTCATTCACATTGTTGATTCAATGTTTAACCAGCATGCCAAGTGGTTAAAGACTTCTCGGCGCGTTAATTGGCGGCGTCCGGTCGCCTCATTAAATTATCTTTTGACTTCTCATGTCTGGCGGCAGGACCATAATGGTTTCTCTCACCAGGACCCTGGGTTTATTGACAACGTGGTGAATAAGAAGGCAGAAATCATCCGGATTTATCTGCCACCGGACACAAATACTCTTCTTTCAGTTACAGACCACTGTTTGAAAAGCCGTAATTATGTAAATGTGATAATCGCCGGAAAACATCCCGGATTGCAGTATTTGGATATGGATTCCGCGATCCAGCATTGCACTAAAGGTATAGGCATTTGGGATTGGGCAAGTAATGACCATGGCCAAGAGCCGGATGTGGTTATGGCTTGCGCCGGTGATGTGCCGACTTTAGAGACTTTGGCGGCAGTAGATATTTTACGGCAGAAATTCCCGGATCTAAAGATTCGCGTTGTGAACGTAGTTGATTTGATGACGCTTCAGCCGCAGAGTGAGCATCCGCATGGGCTTTCGGATAAAGATTTTGACAGTTTGTTTACAATTGATAAGCCGGTGATCTTTGCCTTTCATGGTTATCCGTGGCTGGTGCATCGTTTGATTTACCGGCGCACTAATCACAATAATGTGCATGTGCGCGGTTATAAAGAAGAGGGCACGACCACTACCCCATTTGATATGGCAGTATTAAATGAACTTGATCGTTTTAATTTGGCTGACGACGTGATCGACCGTGTGGAAAGCCTCAAGAATAAAGCTGCCCATGTTAAAGATTGGCTGCATAATAAACTTATTGAACACAGGCAGTATATAACTACCAGCGGTCAAGATTTGCCAGAAATCCGCAGTTGGAAATGGCCGTATTGAAATAAAGGCATAATGGGTTAGATAAATAGAGGAGCAAGAATATGTTTGTGAAGAAATTAAAAGATTGCCCGGAATTTATTTCTGGTGATGGAGTTATATTGCGAGAGTTGTTGCATCGGGATAAAGGGGATTTTACTTTTCGTTATAGCCTTGCGCATGCAAAGCTACCTTCAGGCAGGGCAAGCTCTCCACACCGGCTTAAGCATAGTGAAGTTTATTACATAATAAAAGGTAAAGCATTGATGCATATAGATAACAAATCGTGCGTCGTCGGACCAGGAGATTCAGTCTATATCCGGCCGCATGCGGTGCAATATATTAAGAATACAGGGAAAAAGATGTTGGAATTTTTATGTATTGTAGACCCGGCGTGGGAGAAGAAGGATGAAGAAATATTAAAATAGTAACTTCGGGAGGATGTATGAAAAAACTTTGGATAACAGCAATATTAGTGTTTATGTTGATGCCAATAAGTTTATTGTTAGCTTCGGATAAAGATGTGATTCTCGCGGAGCTGGAAAGATTAAATATACAAATTTCCACGGATATTCAGCCATACGAAACCAAAATCCCAACAGAATTTAACGGGCAGTATGAAGCAATTCTGAAGAGTGTTTGTCAGCAGGGAGGGTATGATATTTCTTCTTATGCCGGTAAGAAAGCCATGACAGTAAACCTGCCGATTGAGAATATTACTGATCAACAATTCAACATTGTTGTATTTAGCTGCGAAGAAAGAATTGCCTGCGCATACATAGTAGATAAAGATTCAGTCCCGGGAATGTTTGCGGTAAATGAAATAGCGCGTGAATAAAAGGGTAACTAATGAATGACGATATTAAAAGAGATTTGGGTGAACAGCCGATTGCTAAGATTATGTTTGAGCATGGATTTAAGCCGTCGGATCTGGTGAGTAATTCAACTGATCAGTTGACTCATAAGATGGTCAGCCGCGCAGTCAAGGGCAGGCGCTTGACCCCAAACACTAAAAAGAAGGTTCTTAACGCGCTTAATAAGGCAACGTGCAAGCAATATCGCATTGATGACCTATTTAATTATTGAAAAAGAAAGGGAAAAAATGAATTTTGTTGATTCAGTAAAGGCTATTGTGTTGTTCCCATTAAAGTTATTACGCAGGCTTTACGATTGGACCTTGCATTGGGCCAAAACACCGCAGGCGCCAGTTGCCTTATTTGCTATAGCATTTATCGAGAGCTCATTTTTTCCTATCCCTCCTGATGTTTTGTTGATCGCGATGGTAATTTCCCGAAGAGAGAGATGGTTTAGCTACGCTCTTATCTGCACTATTGGCTCAATATCGGGAGCGCTATTGGGTTATTTTATCGGCTGGAGCTTGTTTGAAACCATAGGTAAATGGATCGTATCATTTTATCACTTTGAGAGGCAGTTTGAGGCCGTTGGCAAGATGTACGCTGATAATGCCTTTATGGCTATTTTTTCGGCTGCCTTTACGCCTATTCCTTATAAAGTTTTCACTATTGCCGCGGGGGTTTTCAGGATTTCCCTTACTATTTTGGTTGTCGCTTCTATTTTGGGCAGGGCAGGGAGGTTTTTCTTAGTAGCAGGGATGTTGCGTATCTTTGGAGAGAAAATAAGTAAATTTATAGAGAAATATTTTGATTTGATATCTATTTTATTTGTCGTCGCGCTTGTTGGTGGTTATATGATGATTAAACACTTAGTGCATTAAAAAGGCAGTATAAAAATAACAAAACTAACCGTAATACATGCAAAAGAATTTGCGTAGTAAGATTTATCCCTATCTTATAAGCGTGAGCCTTGTTTTTATCATAACCTTGTTGGGTGAAGTTGTTAAAAGAAGGCTTGAGCCGACTAATATAGTGATGTTTTATCTTCTGGCGGTAGTAATAGTTGCCATTCGTTGGGGGCAAGGGCCGGCTATATTAACTTCAATATTAAGTGTTCTTGTTTTTGATTTCTTTTTGATCCCGCCGTATCTTACTCTGAATGTCCACGATATAGAGTATCTTTTTACCTTTGCAGCTTTTTTAGCAGTCGGGCTTACCGTAAGCACACTTGCTTCAAAAGTAAGATCGCATATTATCCAACGTCAGACGGAAAAGCTTCATACAGCGCTTTTGAACTCAATCTCACATGATCTAAAAACTCCGCTTGTTTCTATTACCGGAACCTTAAGCGCGCTTTTAGATAATAAATCAAATCTTTCCCCACAGCAAGAAAATGAACTTTTGGAAACTGCCCATAGCGAATCCGGCAGGTTAAATCATATTGTAAATAACCTTTTGGATATGGCCCGGACAGAATCCGGAGTGCTGCGGATTTCTAAGAAGCCCTGTGATTTACGGGATTTTATCGGCTCCTGTCTTGAACAGTTAAAAGATAAGATAGCCAGCCGTCAGATAAAAATAAACATCCCTAAGGATATGCCCGAAGTGGCAGTGGATTTTCCGTATATGTTAAAGGCCTTATTAAATATTATTGATAATGCTTTAAAATATTCTCCAGATGGCTCTCTTATTGAAATTGAGGCTTTTTGCATGGGTGATAAAGTACGTGTTTCGATAAAAGATTATGGATGCGGTATCCCTAGCGAAGACTTGGGACGCATTTTTGATAAATTTTACCGGATCCAGAGCGTGCAAAACATCTCGGGGACGGGCTTAGGTTTGAGTATTTCAAAGAATATTATTGAGGCCCATGGCGGGCATATTAGTGCGGAAAGCGTCTTTGGTAAAGGTACAACATTTATTATAGAGCTTCCATTGGAGTAAAAATATAATGGTAGAACAGAATAATTTAAGAATTCTTGTGGTAGATGATGAGAAATCCATACGCAGTTTTCTTAAGGCGTCTCTTGGTGCTTACGGGTACAGCGTTTTTGAAGCGCAGACAGGTAAAGATGCGTTAACCGAATCAGTTAGCGCGCATCCGGATGTTATTATTCTTGATTTGGGGCTTCCTGATATTGATGGGAGGGAAGTTATAACGAAGATCCGCAAACGCGCGAAAATCCCAGTCATTGTGTTATCAGTAAGAGATGACCCTCTTGAGAAGATTGCCGCACTTGATGCCGGAGCAGATGATTATTTAACCAAACCTTTCTCTGTTGGAGAATTGCTGGCGCGCCTAAAAGCAGTGATGCGCCGGCTTTTGCCTTTAGAAGAGGAGGAAACTTTGCGCTTGGGTAAACTTGTTATGGATGTTATAAGCCGCAGAGTAACAGTTGAAGGTAAAGAAATCAATTTATCTCCCACTGAATATGATATCTTAAAACTTCTTTTTTTAAACATTGGTAAAGTCCTTACCCATAAACAGATTCTGCGTCAGGTGTGGGATAAAACAGAAGATTACGAAGGGATCCTGCATCTTTTGCGCGTAACAATGAGTAATCTGCGCGGTAAAATTGAACCTAACCCGGACCGGCCAACCTATATTCTTACTGAGCCCGGCATAGGCTACCGCCTGCATTTTGATGATTAACTGCTGGTTTTGACCTTTTTTTGACTTGTCTTTCTAGCTTGCCAAGCGTATCGTAATTTAATAGAACAAATACAAAGATAGGTTAGATTTATTTAAGCGCCAGAGTATTTTATGCTCTGGCATCTGTTTATTGGGACTTTATTATGATACTCAAGCCCGAACTAAACGATATTAAGAATATTTGCTATTATCTGGGGAGAATAATTCTCGGTATTGGTTTGACCATGTTTTTACCATTTATTGCCGGAGTTATTTTATTCCATGAGCCTGATCCGGCTTTGGATTTCTTAATAAGCGCTAATATAGCGATATTTATTGGTTTAGTTTTAAGCTGGCTATGCAAAACTAATAAGAATTTGCATATTGGTCCGGCAATGGTAGTTATTGCTCTTTCGTGGCTTTTGGCAATGGCGCTTAGCGCTATCCCTTTATTACTAAGCGGGCATTATAAATCTTTTCTTGATGCTTGTTTTGAAACTATGTCTGGTTTTACTACAACAGGCTTGACGCTTGTACAGGATTTAGACCACCTGTCACGAACGCACAATTTGTGGCGGCACTTAGGGCCCTTTCTTGGAGGGCAGGGTATTGCTATTGTTGCGATTTCATTTTTGGTTAGCGGCGCAGGTGGGTCATTAAATCTATATTTTGGTGAGGCGCGCGATGAGAAATTGGTTCCCAATGTTATTGGTACAGCGCGTTTTATCTGGGTTATTAGCATAGCGTATTTAATCTTAGGCGCAATTATTTTAGGCCTAGTGGGAATATCTATTGGCCTAAAACCGCAAAGCGCTTTTTTTCACGCAGTTTGTATTTTTATGGCCGGATTTGATACCGCTGGTTTTTCTCCGCAATCCCCGAACATACTTTATTATCACAGCCTCATGTTTGAGATTGTTACGATTTTCTTCATGGTTATTGGTTCATTTAATTTTAACCTGCATTATCAGATCTGGAGAGGGAATTTTAAGGAAATATGTAAAAATATTGAAATGCGGACTTTATTGTTTGTCGCGATGATCGTTACTTTGATCACTCTGGCTGGTTTGGAAAGATTTGGTGTTTATTCTGACGGTATGGTGCTTTTTCGTAAAGGGTTCTTTCAGGTTATTTCAGGTCAAACCACAACTGGCTATATGACTATATATGCCCAACAGTTTATTAAAGAATGGGGGGATTTAGCCTTAACCGGGATAATTCTTAGTATGGCCTTGGGCGGCTGTGTCTGTTCTACGGCAGGCGGTGTTAAAATGCTGCGCGTGGGGATTATTTATAAAGCATTCCGGCAGGACATAAAAAGAACTATGCTTTCTTCAAGCGCGATTGTCGTAGAGAAGTTCCATCACATAAAAACTGTGTTTATTGAAGATAAACAAGTGCGCGCGGTTTTCATTGTTACCCTCGGGTATTTCTTTCTTTATGGATTAGGCACTCTTGTAGGTGTAGCATTAGGCTATCCTTTCTTAGAGGCTCTTTTTGAGTCAACATCTGCTGCCGCTAACGTTGGGCTTTCCTGCGGCATAACTGATACAAGTATGCCATCCATATTAAAGGTGACCTATATTATTGAAATGTGGGCGGGGAGACTGGAGTTGATTTCGGTTTTCGCGCTTGTTGGTTTTTGCGTGGCGATTGTGAAAGGCAAGAGAAAATGAAAAATTATCTCTTTTTTATGATGCTATGTTTAATGCTGGCTGTTCTTTGCGCTGATTGTTATGCCCAGGTACTCACAAGTATGGATTTGATAAATAATGCTAAAGAGTACGAGGGTAAAATAGTTAGTTATAAAGGAGAAGTTATAGGCGATATAATGATCCGCAAAGATTACGCTTGGGTGCATGTAAACGATGGCGTTATCGCCATTGGTATTTGGGTTCCCAAGGCAATGGTTCAGAACATTCAATTTGCAGGGGATTATCAGAAAAAAGGCGATATCGTAGAAGTTTCCGGAACGTTTCACCGAGCCTGCCGGGAGCATGGAGGAGATTTGGATATTCATGCTTCAGGGATAATAAAAATAGCTTCCGGTAGCCCGATTACTCATCCTTTAAGTAGAAAAAAAGTTAACATCGCAGTTTATTCTTTAGTGCTGGTTTTACTGTTCTATGCTTTAAGTAAATTTCTTCCTGCCAAATCTTCTTGATGCCTGTTCCATCCAGCTTTATAATATCAACATGCGATTATGGAGTATTCATCCGGAATATCTTGATACAAAGGGATTACTTGCCGTATGGAGAGAAGCGCTTCTTGCGCAAAAGGTCCTTTCTGGCAAGACCAAAGGTTATAAGAATCATCCCCAGCTTATAAGATTTCGTCAGCATGCGAAACCTCTTGAGGCAATCGGATTTTATCTATACAATATATATAAGGAAGCAACCTTAAGAGGTTATAATTTTCAGAAGGATAAGATATTTAAGCCTAATAAAAGGGTTAAGCCAATAAAAGTTTTACGTGGGCAGGTTGTTTTTGAATTAAGGCATTTTGCAGTTAAATCAAAGAAAAGAGATAAGGCCCGCTTTAAGGAAATTTTAAAAGTTAAACGAATAAAGTTAAATCCTTTATTTGATCAAATCCCAGGTGGCATAGAGCTTTGGGAGAAAGTGCAAAAATAACGCATGTCTAAATATTATACCGGAAGAAGGACTAAGAATTTATTTGATCCGCAAAGTAAATATCCTTTTCGGCTTAGCCGTTCCAAGGTAGAGCTTTTTGTGAATTGCCCGCGTTGTTTTTATCTGGATAGAAGATTGGGTTTGGGCCAGCCTCCGGGGTATCCGTTTGCTTTGAATTCCGCGGTAGATAAGCTTTTAAAAAAAGAATTTGATCTTTACCGGGGGCAAAAGAAGGTTCATCCTCTGATGGATAAATTTGGGGTAAGAGCGATTCCCTTTCAGCATAAAGATCTGGATTTATGGCGAGATGCGCTGCGCGGCGGGATAGAATATTTGCATGTGCCAACTAATCTTTTGATCGGCGGCGGTATTGATGATGTCTGGGTGGGGCCTGCAGGAGAATTATTTATCGTTGATTACAAAAGTACTTCTAAGGATGAAGAGGTAACTTTAGATGCGGATTGGCAGATTTCCTATAAAAGGCAGATGGAAATTTATCAGTGGTTGTTCCGAAAGAATAACTTTAAAGTTTCTCCAACCGGATATTTTGTTTATTGTAATGGCAATACCGGCAAGGATACATTTGACGCAAAATTAGAATTTGATATCAAGATTATTCCTTATGAAGGTAATGATGCTTGGGTTGAGCCGGTGATCTTTAAGATGCGTGAATGTTTAACAAGTGGAGTTTTGCCTACATACAGCGCGGATTGCGACTTTTGTACTTATCAAAGATCTTTAAAAGAAGTTGGCAGTTAAGAGAAAGGGGCGAAGAAATGTGCATGACACAAAGCGGAACATTTTTATTTCTTCATACGGTGGTGATTTTGGCGGTAAGTTTCTTTGTGCTTGTGGTTGCCCGAAAACAGGACGCGCAAGCAATGAAGGCATTCGGTTATACAATAGCGGTGCTTTTGTGGCTGTGCGCGGCAGGGGTATTTTTCAAAGTAGTAAAGACATTTTATCATTTTAACAAGGCTTCTATGGGGCAGATAGGGTGTTCAAAAACGGATGTGAATAGGCAAAACAATATGCCTATGCCAGAAAGCCCGATGAAACACAAGATGCCAAATTAGTTTAGGGATCCTACTTGACAAAATCTTCTCCGGCGGTATAATAAAGGCAACAAAATTAAATACTAATATAAGCGGGTGGTTATGGAATCCCCAAAGCCACCCGCTTATGCTTTTAATATCATGTGGCTATTAAATAACATTAGCTTCCATATAGATTTTCTTTCTGTACTATTTCTGTCCGTATTATCCATCGTATCGGTTCCAGCCTTAGTCTATTCTTATGGGTATTTAAAAGGACATTACGCGCCTATGCGGTTATTTGTGATAACTGTGTTGGCGCTTTTGTTTATTTTATCCATGGCCCTAGTTGTATGTGTCTCTAATCTGTTAGCTTTTCTTTTTGCTTGGGAATTAATGTCGTTAGTTTCATATTTTCTTGTAGTTTTTGACCACCAGCACCATCAGTCTGTTGACGCAGGGTTGGTTTATTTACTAATGACGCATGTGGGTACTGCATTCTTAGCAGCAGGTTTTATCATCATCTATGGTTACGCCGGGTCGTTTGATTTTACTGCAGTAAAAAATTGCATTCCCCTGATCCCTTTAGGCGTTAAAAATATACTTTTTCTATTCTTCCTGATTGGTTTTGGAACTAAAGCCGGGATTGTTCCGCTTCATATCTGGTTGCCCCTGGCACATCCCCAAGCCCCGTCGCATATTTCAAGTATTATGTCTGGAGTTATGATTAAAGTTGCGATCTATGGTTTCTTAAGAATAGCCTTAGGGATGTTAGGAGTGCCGCAAGTTTGGTGGGGAGTAAGTGTTTTATTTTTGGCAGGATTAACTTGTTTAGTAGGCGTCATGTACGCTCTTTTGGAGCGCGATATCAAGAAATTATTGGCCTATTCAAGCGTTGAGAATATAGGGATCATCCTTTTGGGTATCGGCGCAAGTATGGTCCTTATGTATAAACAGCAAAACGTCCTTGCAGTAATTGCCTGCGCCGCAGGGTTATTTCATTTATTAAATCACGCGGTATTTAAGGGGCTTCTTTTCTTAGGCGCGGGTAGTGTCTATAAAGCAACCGGAACGCGCGACTTGGAGAAAATGGGCGGCTTGATAAAACTTATGCCTTGGACTGCCGGATTTTTCTTGGTTGGCGCGCTTGCCATATCCGGGATTCCGCCTTTTAATGGTTTTGTCAGCGAATGGTTGATATTGCAGAGCCTTTTTGGCGCGGCAGTTTCTTTGACTGGAGCGTATAAAATATTTTTTGTGATGATGATGGCCTGCTTAGCGGTTACAGGCGGTTTGGCCGCAGCTTGTTTTGTAAGATGTTTTGGTATTGGGTTTCTAGCTATGCCACGCAGTGCGCGCGCCCAGCAAGCCGCGGAAATTAATTTGAGTATGAAAATTGGAATGGGGATATTGGCAGTTGGGATTTTGGTTTTGAGCCTGTTTGCGTCTTTTGTTTGGCAAATCCTAAATCAGGTAGCGCAAGGAATTATTGGTACAGCGTCTCAGCCTATTGTGGATACGCAAAATATTTTAGTTTCCGGAACATTATTGAATATGCCGCTAATTGGTGGCGTTTTTATTGGGGTTTTATTATTTGTGTATTTTTTAATCAGAATATTGGCTGGCCCTTCAAAGGTGACCCGCGCTTCAACCTGGGATTGCGGTTATTATAAGTTGACCGCGCGCAACGAATACACTGCCACAGCTTTTTCCAAGCCTTTTAGGATTGCCTTTAGTTTCTTTTTCTTGCCCCAGAGAAAAGTGGAGAAGTTAAGGGAATCATATTATCACGTGAAAAGTTTTAAATATGAAGTAGGCACTATCCCTGTATTTAAGGAATATTTTTATCTGCCTTTAGTAAGGGGGTTTTTCCTAGCGGCTAAGCGCATTAAATTGTTTCAGATGGGCAGCGTCCATTGGTATTTGGGGTATATCTTAGTTATGTTTATCGGGGTCATGGTCTTTATTTTAACAAGATAAAATATGGAAATTTTATTTTTCTTCCTGCAGATCATTATTCTTATCGTGATTTCGCCTTTTTTAAGCGGGATTATGCGAAAGCTAAAGAATTCGCTTCACATGCGTAAAGGAAGCCCTGTCTTACAGCCTTACTATAATATGTTTAAGTATTTTGCCAAAGAAGAGGTAATCCCCCAGCATGCTTCTGTTATTTTCCGCGCCTCTCCTTATATAGTCCTGGCGTCTGTTGTAACTGCGTTTTTGTTTGTGCCGGTGTTTCATTTTTCTTGCGGGATTTCGGCTATTGGAGGAGTGTTGGCGCTTTTCTTTTTTCTTTCCCTAGGGAGGTTTTTTCTTGTTTTAGCAGGCCTTGACACCGGTAGTTCTTTTGGTGGAATGGGTTCTTCCAGAGATATGTTTATATCTAGTTTAGCTGAACCAGTAGCGATTAGCGCGATAGCGGTAGTGGGGTTAAAATCCGGAAGCCTTAATTTACCGTCCGCGCTTAGTTTGGTAAATACTCCTGTATCGATATTAGTTGCTTCTGTTTCTTTATTGTTGGTGGTGATCGCGGAAACTTCGCGGATTCCGGTTGATAATCAAGAAACTCATCTTGAATTGACCATGATACATGAAGCGATGCTTCTTGAGTATTCGGGAAGGTCTCTTGCCATCTTAGAATTAAGCGCGCATATAAAACAGATGCTTTTCTTTTCTGTGCTAGCTAGTATTCTTTGGCCGTTTCCGGTTTCTTTACAGGATCCTTTGCAGGTTTATCTTGTTTCCGCTGTTTGGTTTATGGGTAAAATATTTTGCATTGGTTTTGCGATAAGCGTATTAGAGATCATGCTTGCCAAGATGCGCCTTTTTAGGGCGGTAGATTTCTTAGGCTTTAGTTTCTTGCTTTCTATTTTAGCGTTAGTCATGGCAAGGCTTGGAGTATAAAGATGATGTATGCGTTTTTATTGGGGATGATGATGTTTGCTTATTCTATGGTAATTACCCGCAGGGTAACTGCCTTAATAAGAAGTTTCCGCCTGCAATCATTGTTTTTGGCGCTTGTAACTTTTTCCTTTGCCTATAAAGCGGCGAATTTAGAGATTTATATTGTCTCGGTATTATTGGTCATGATAAAAGTGCTTGGCATTCCGTATTATTTAAGAAGGCTTATGGAAAAAATAAATATTGATGAGTCTTTGGGGTTATTTATGAATCCGCTTCTTTCTTTGGTGGCAGCGTTATTGTTTACATTCGTATCTTCTTTATTCGCGATAATAGTTTTGCGCAATCAGGACCCGCTTATCTGCATATCGCTTATTATTGCCATGGTCACTATGTTTATTGGATTCTTTATTATGGTCTTTAGAGCCAAGGCGATTACTCAGATCGTGGGGTTACTTACCATGGAGAATGGGATCTTTCTTCTGGCCGCGGCAATTACCGACGGTATGCCATTTTTCGTGGAGATCGCCATATTCTTTGACGTATTTGTTTGTGTTATTATTACCGGGATATTTTTATACCGGATAAATAGGCTTTTTACCCATATTGATGTTAATCGTTTAACGCAGCTTAGGGGTTAAGTAAGATGTTACTTGTTTGTTTAATAGCGTTTCCTTTCTTGGCAGCATGCTTTTCATTGGTTTTGCGTAATAAACGCTTGCTGGCGCTAATAAATGTTTTTTTATACGCGGCCATGTTGGCATTGGGCATGGGCCTTGCCTATACTATTTGTGTTAAGCAACCGGTTGTGGTGTTTGAAAGATTACTGCGCGCCGACGCGTTAAGCGTGTTTTTTGTTTTGTTGATCACCTGGGTTAGCCTTTGGGCGCTTGTTTACTCTAAAGGTTATCTTGAGCATACCGAAGAAGGAGAGTTAAGCGCCCGTAAGAAGTCTTTATATTATTTCTTCTTCCATATTTTTGTCTTTAGCATGCTTGTTGCCACTTTAGTAGATAATCTGGGGCATCTTTGGGTGGCCATTGAAATGACGACACTTGCCTCTACGTTTCTGGTAGGATTTTATAATAATAAAACTTCAGTGGAAGCAGCATGGAAGTATCTTATTATTTGTTCGGTGGGTATTACTATCGCTCTCTTAGGTACAGTATTATTGTATTACAATGTGGTGCTTCATGCCGGAATAAGAAGCTTGAATTGGTCTGATATAGTAAGCGTTGCCGCTCAGCTTGACCATAGATTATTAGTGGTTGCGTTTTTATTTGTCTTTGTGGGTTATGGCACTAAGGCAGGATTAGTTCCCATGCATACATGGCTTCCGGACGCGCATAGCCAAGCCATGACCCCTATTAGCGCGTTATTGTCAGGCGTTTTGCTAAAGACATCTATTTACGCTATCTTGCGCTTTGTGATCATCGTGGATAAATCATTAGAGGTAAATTTTGCTTTTACGGTGATGCTCTACGCGGGAATATTTTCCATAGCTGTGGCAAGCCTATTTATGCTGGCGCAAAAAGATATCAAGCGGCTTTTAGCCTATAGTAGTATAGAAAATGTCGGGATCATTGTTTTTGGCTTTGGGATAGGGACACCGCTTGCGATTCTGGGGGCTTTGTTTCACTGTTTTAACCATGCCTGCGCTAAGTCGCTTTTATTCTTTTCTGCCGGAAATATTGTTAAGAAATACAAGACGCATAATATGAACTTGATACAAGGGGTTCTTGAGGTGATGCCTTTTACAGGAGTAGTGGTTTTAATCGGAATGTTTGCTATCATTGGCATGCCGCCATTTGCGATTTTTGCTAGTAAAATCACCATATTAGTTGCTGCCTTAGCGCAAAAGTATTTTCTGTTGACCGCGCTATTTCTTTTATCCATGGCAATTGTATTCGCGGGGTTGTTGCTGCATTTGGGTAGAGTAGTTTTTGGTAATAAGCCAAAAACCATTGAACCTTCTCAAGATGCGCTAAGTGTAAAAATAGTTTTCATTATTTTATCTTTGTATCTTGTTTTATTCGGATTGGGTTTGTTGCCGCAGGCACAGGTGTTGCTTAATAAGGCAACAGACATCATAAGAGGGGTTTAATATGCAGGCAGAAAATATCATCCGGGATTTGCGCGCAAAAAACATTAACCCGATTGAGGTATTGTTTTTAAATAGCATGGAAATAGAGGTGCGCATAAACAAAGAGGATTTTAAGGCCGCCTGCCTTTTTATGCACACAAAGCTTTCTTCTTCGGTTATGGCGCTTTTTGCCGTTGACAAAAGGCAGGTAAACGGAAATTTTGAAATAAGATGCGTGTTCTTGGCTAAGGAAATTCCCCTGTGGGTTTCTATTGTTATTTCTGTTGCAGAGGGCTTTTTAAGTTTTGATTCTTTGGCTTGTGATATCTATTCTTCTGCGCTATTTGAGCGGCAAATAAAAGAGATGTTTGGGATTATCCCAGAAGGAAATCCCGATCAAAGATCGCTTGTTTTGCATGAAGAAGTTTGCCCCGAAGGAACATTGCCTTTGCGCAAAGATTTTACGCCTGTTCAAGCTGTTTCTAAAAAAGAATATCAATTTAATAAGGTTGAAGGCGATGGGATATTTGAAATTCCTGTTGGCCCGGTGCATGCCGGGATCATCGGCCCCGGGCACTTTCATTTTAGCGTTGCCGGAGAGCCGATTGTGAACTTAGAGCTTCGCCTTGGATTTACTCACCGGGGAGTAGAAAAACTTTTTGAAGGAAAAACTCTTGAGCAGGGATTAAAGTTGTCTGAATGTGTGGTTGGTGATTCGGTAATAGGCTATTCTTGGGCTTTCTGCCGCGCAGCTGAAGCGATCTTAGGGGTTAAAATCGCATCAGGCGTATTTAACACAAGAGCGATTTGTTTAGAATTGGAAAGAATTTATAATCACTTTACCGCTATAAGCGGCATTGCCCTAGATGTAGGTTTTAGCTTTCCCGCGCAATTTATATCTGTTCTTAAAGAAAGGGTATTGCGATTAAATAAAAAGCTTTCAGCGCATAGGTATCTTAAAGGAGTTTTATCTTTGGGTTTTGCGCGCAATATTTTTGACAAAGAGGCTGTCGCGTATATGCTTGATGAATTAAAGCTTATTAAGCGCGACATAAAAGAGGCGCAGGGTATACTCTACGGCAGTGTGTCTTTTATGGACAGGGTTGATGAAACCGGCATATTGCGCAAGAAAACCGCCGAGGACTTTGGAGTGGTTGGTTTAGCTGGCAGATCATCCGGGGTTTCTTTGGATCTAAGGCGCGTATTTCCTGAAGGTTATCTGCAGGCAGGTTTTCGCTTGGTTAAAAAAGATAGAGGTGATGTGCTATCGCGATTAATCGTGCGGCTTGACGAAATAGAGGAGTCTTTGCGCTTAATAGATGTTTTTGCTAAACAAACAGACGTTTTAGAAAGCCCTAAGATTAATTTTCCTGTTCAGGGCCATGCTCTTGGAGCTGTAGAAGGCGCTCGGGGGCCGGTTATCTATTGGCTGGAGGTTTCAGATGGTAAAATAGAACGCTGTAAAATTGTTGATCCTTCTTTTCAGAATTGGCAAGGGCTTTCAATTTCCGTATTAGGAAACATTGTCCCGGATTTCCCCGTGTGCAACAAAAGTTTTGACTTATCTTACGCGGGTAACGATTTATAAATCCTATGTTTGACATTATTAATAATAGTTTTAAAAAGGGGCTGCTTACAGAGAAGTTTATCCTTCCGCAGGATGAATCAAGCCGCCAGATTGATTCTGCAGGGGAACAGCTGAAGAAGATTATCCATAAACTTTATGGCAGGTCTTTGCATTTAAGAGAAGTGGATACCGGTTCCTGCGGGGCGTGTGAATCAGAGCTTATTGCCTTGAGCAATCCTATATATGATATTCAGCGTTTTGGCGTAGATTTTGTGGCTTCTCCCCGTCACGCGGATGCGCTTGTAGTAACTGGGCCTGTATCCAGAAATATGGCGCTTGCGCTTAAGAAAACATTTAATTCCATGCCTGAGCCAAAATTTGTCATAACTGTCGGAGATTGCGCGTTAAAAGGAGGGATCTTCCGCGATTCCTATTACGCCATAGGCGATATCCAATCTATCACGGGATCGGTAGTTCTTCATATTCCCGGTTGCCCTCCAGAGCCTATTATTATCCTGCACAATCTTATTTCATTCTTAAAGCAAAAATCTTAAAGAATACTTGCTATTTTATCCTTGTGTTTTAAAATAGGAGCATTAACTGTAATGTCGATCTTATAAAAAAGGAGCGGAATAATGTTTAATGGCTTCTTGATATGGATGGCGTGTTTTGCCGCAAGTGTTTATGTCGCTAAACTTAAGAACAGAAGCTGCCTGACATGGTTTTTCTTAGGGTTTTCCTTGGGGCCGGTGGCATTGTTAATAGTTTCAATTTTGCCTAAAGCGGGTAGTGATAATTCTAATGCGCAAACAATTAACCCGGGAACCTCTTTTAACCAGATCAAAGATGAGTTTAAAGCAATTCAGGATGATTTTAACGCTTTAAGCGATAGGATCAGGAATTTGGAAGTAAAAATATCTGTCTTAACCTTAGAAGAGAAAAAAGAAGTTCCATCCCCTAAAGAAATAAAGCCTGCTATTACTGCTATAGAAAAACCCGCCGCAGTTATTATAAAGAAAACTGACCTGGAGATGGACTTAGGGAAATTCTGGTTAAATAAAATAGGGATAATAGTTTTTTCTTTAGGGGTAGCGTTTTTATTGACTTATACAGTTGCCCGTTTTGGTTTCTTATTCGGCGCATTGGCCAAGGTATTGCTTGGGTATGCTATTGCGGCAGGCCTTTTAGTTATAGGTTTAAAGTTAGAGAAGAAAGATAAATTTGTTAATTATGGGCGAGTGCTTTTAGGCGGCGGTTGGGCGATCGCCTATTTTACCACTTATGCGATGTATCACTTTGAAGCGGCAAAAGTAATTAATAGCCAAGTTTTAGATCTATTACTTTTATCTGTTGTGGCTTTGGGGATTATCGCGCATTCGTTGCGTTATAAATCTGAAGGCTTAACCGCAATAGCGCTTTTTGTGGGGTATTTTACTTCAGTTTTGGCAGATGTGGGGTATTTTTCGCTTATAAACGCAAGCCTGCTTGCAGTTGTGGCATTAGTGGTAATATATAAAATGCAGTGGGTGCGTTTTATTTTCGTCAGCATTGCATTGACTTACCTTACGCATTTGGTTTGGGTAATAAAACAAATCTCATTCTCTTTTGTGCCCGCAGGAAATTTAAACGTAGAAAATATTTATTTTCATTTTGACGCAGGGTTTTTATGCGTATATCTGGTTCTTTTTACTGCCGCCGCGCATTTGATAAAGAATGACAAGCAGGCCCAAGTTTACCGGAAGCTTTCCGCAGCTAATTTTGCTAACTTCATATTCTTTTTTGCTATGGCGTATCCTAAGTTCTATTTCTTCTATCCCGATTATAAGTTTAGCGCGGTTTTAGGCATGGGGTTAGCGTATTTTGTTCTAGCCATGTTTATGGAATTACTAAAGAGGAAAGAGCTCTTTATTTCTGACATAATTATCGCGGTTTCTTTGATAACCCTGTCGGTGCCGTTAAAATTTGCTGCCTATCATAGCCTGGTTGTTTGGTTGATAGAATTGCCGTTTTTGCTATATGTGGGTTTTATCTTTAAGCGGGGCATCTACCGTTATCTGGCTGTGGGGTTATCAATAGTTTTATTCTTGCAATTTGTATTTTACGGGCCCTCAGGCGATTTGTCCCTGGCAGGTTTTAAGATAAGCTGGAAGGAATTTCTGTCCTTACTGGGGTTTATTTCAACCGCAGCCTGCTTTGGTTTGCACCGCTTCTTTAGAGAAAAAGACGGGTTGTCATATTTCGATCAGTTAGCCAAAAGGGCTTATTCAGGCTTTTCTGTGGTGTATTTGACTGCGTATGTGATTGAATTAATAAAGCCAATGTGGCTTACCTTTGGATTATCGGTGGAGTCGGTATTGATTTTTGCTGTCGGGGTTTTGTTATTGGATAAATATATCCGTTGGTATGCCTTGGTTGTTTTAGCCTGGGCGGGCTTAAGATTTTGTTTTTGGAATAATTATAGCAATATAAGCGAATTTCAGCAGTTATTTATTATCTATGGGCCAGCCTGCTGTTTCTTCGCAGAATATATTTTGTACAGGATATCCAATAGGAATGCCCTGGAAGGACAGAGGGAGATTTTGCTTCCTAAATTACTTTTCTTTGCTTCCTCGTCGTTATTGATTTTCGCGATTATTGTTTATGTCCAGCAGGTGTGGATTACCTTAAGCATTGCCATAGTTTCGCTTATGGCGTTAATTTGGGCTGTTAAGGCAGAAGACAGGCATATCCGCGTATATTCGCTTCTTGTTTTATTGCTGGCAGCAGTCAGATTTATTTTTATCGATAAGTACTATAATCTTAATCCGGTATTCCAATGGGCTCTTATATCGGTTAAGCTGGCCTGCGCCTGGGCGGCATATTTTATTTATCGCAATTTAAATAAGAAATCACTTATTGATGAAAATGAGAAGCCGCTTATCAGCGTTCTTTTTTATGCAAGTGCCGCTTTAATGCTTGTTGCTATTTTTCAGCATGTAAGAAGTATTTGGATTTCGCTTTCTTGGGGCTTAGCGGGAGTGGTTCTTTTTGCAATAGGGTTTTTGATAAAAGAGAAGATATTCCGCAAGGGCGGTTTTATTGTTTTTGGGTTTACCGTCGGACGGATAATATTCGTGGATTTAGCAGGGCTGCCGATTATTTATAAAATCATAAGCTTCATTGTTTTAGGCTTGTTATTTTTAGGGGTATCTTTTGTTTACACTAAGTATACAGCGGATAAATTAAACCTAAAAAAATAAGTTGACAATAAAAAGAAATATGCTATATTTGTTAACGTAGTAAATGAGGGGATTAGAAATCTTAAGCCGCAAGGGAAGAGGTGTTCTAACCTTGCGGTTTTTTGTTGCAGAAGGCAACACACCCGCGCCTGCCTGCCGGTAGGCAGGCAATTCTCCGCCAAAAAGGCGGATACTGGCCCAGCAATTTAGGCCAGGTAAGATAAGCGCGGGGTGTAGATAGAATGCAAGGCATTGTTTGCTCGGATTCCCAATGGATTATTGCTACAATTCTTAAGAAAAGGAGGAAACAAAGATGGCAAAGGGCAAAGTAAAGTGGTTCAGCAACCAAAAAGGTTATGGGTTTATTACCCCTGAAAATGGCAGTGATGTATTTGTGCATCATACCGCTATCCAAGGTGAAGGCTATAAATCCTTAGACGAAGGACAGGAAGTCGAGTTCGAGATCGAAAAAGGACCTAAAGGTGAGCAGGCTACGAAAGTAGTGAAATTATAAACCTAAAAAACAAAGGATAATAGCCCGGCATCGATGAACAAGAGGCCGGGCTATTTTTTTTGCAAGAGGCCACAGCAGATAAGAAAGAGGTATAAAAGAATGAGCGGCAAGTTAGAAAGTCTTATTATCGGAGATCTAAAAATTAAATTGCCGATTATTCAGGGCGGAATGGGAGTAAGGGTGTCCGCGTCATCTTTGGCTTCCGCGGTCTCTAACCAGGGTGCTTTGGGGGTTATTGCCGCCGTGGGTTTAGGCGAAGAAGATAACGACAACGGTTTAAATTATGCCCAGCGTTCCACGCAATCATTTATAGATACTATCCGTCAAGCTCGGAGTTTAACTTCAAATCCTATCGGGGTAAATGTCATGTGCGCGTTGACTAATTATGATAATTTGGTTTCTGCCGCGCAGGACGAAGGCATAGATGTGATTATTTCTGGAGCAGGGCTGCCTTTAGGGTTGCCGGCTTTAATCAAGAATAAAAGGACAAAACTTTTCCCTATTGTTTCTTCTGGAAGGGCAGCCAATATTATTTGTAGCACTTGGAAGAGGCGCTACGCGCGGCTTCCTGATGCTATTGTTGTTGAAGGCCCCTTGGCAGGCGGGCATTTAGGTTATAGCAGGGAAGAGCTGAAAGATCCAGAGCATTTTTCACTTGAGAATATACTCAAAGATGTTTTAGAAGTAGCCGGCAAATACACGCCGCGTATCCCGGTTGTTGCCGCAGGCGGCATCTATACCGGAGCGGATATCGCCAAAATGCTTAAAATCGGCGCCAGCGCTGTACAGATGGCTACGCGTTTTGTCTGTACCAATGAATGTGATGCTTCGCTAGAATATAAAAAGCTCTATCTTAGCTCTAAGAAAGAGGATATTGTGGTTATCAACAGCCCAGTAGGCATGCCGGGCAGGGTCATCCGCAATAAATTTGTAGAGCGCATAGAAAGCGGAGAAAAGATAGATTTTCAGTGTTTTTATAAATGTTTGATTACCTGTGACCCACGGAAAGTAAATTATTGCATTGCCAAGGCTTTAGTAAATGCCTATAGAGGAGATTTAGAGCATGGGTTTGCCATGTGCGGGACGAATGCCTATCGTATTGACAAGATTGTTTCGGTCAAAGAATTAATTGATCAGTTAGTCAGCCAAGCGCAGGAAGCCCTTTAATAGATCAAAGAAAGGTTGCAAAAATATTATGCCGCATAGACAAATAGCGCCATCCCAGCAGCAAGGTTTTTATGGTTTAGGTATTGCGCCTAAAATCCTTGATATCTTAGAGCGCCTTAAATTTAAGGTGCCTACTCCCATTCAGGAGAAAGTAATTCCTTTGGCTCTTGAAGGTAAAGATGTCATTGGTATTGCCCAGACAGGGACTGGTAAAACGCATTCATTCGCTGTGCCCATGTGCCAGCTGCTGGCGCAAAAAACCGATGCCATGGGTTTAGTGCTTGCTCCCACAAGAGAACTTGCCATGCAGATTAGCGAAAATTTCCATCCTTTGGCGCAGGCCTTTTCTATAAATACTGCCTGCCTTATCGGAGGGGCTCCTATGGACAGGCAAGTTCAGGCCTTGCGCAAGAATCCCCGGATTGTAATTGCTACTCCCGGCAGGTTGATTGACCACATGTCGCATTGGAATGTGGTATTGGATGATTTAAAAATGCTTGTTTTTGATGAAGCTGACCGCATGCTTGATATGGGTTTTGCTCCGCAGATAGAGAAAATCTTACGTTTTGTGCCCAAGGATAGGCAGACTATGCTTTTTTCCGCGACTATCCCTAAAGAAATTATGGCTTTGGCGGCTAAATACATGAAGCTTCCGGTTTCCGCGGAGGTCGCTCCTTCGGGGACTACCGCTGAAAACGTGACGCAAGAGCTTTTTATTGTAAGAAAAGAGGCAAAGAACCGCCTTTTAGGTAAAATCTTAGCGCAGTATCACGGCCCGGTGATTTTATTCTCCCGCACTAAACACAATGCCAGGAAGATCACAAATTCTATACGGGATATGGGTTATAGCGCGGCAGAGATCCATTCTAACCGTTCTTTAAGCCAGCGTAAAGACGCCCTTGATGGTTTCAAATCCGGCAGATTCAAGGTGTTGGTTGCTACTGATATCGCTTCGCGCGGGCTGGATGTAAAGGGGATTCAGCTTGTAATCAATTACGACCTGCCGGATGACGCGGAAAATTACGTGCACCGCATTGGGCGCACCGCCAGAGCCGGGCATAAGGGGCACGCTATTTCATTTGCCACCCCTGATCAGTCCCGTGATGTGCGCGATATTGAGAAGATTATCCGCTCCTCTTTGCCGATCGCCAAACATCCGGAAGTTCCGCAGGAAGAGTTTGACCAAGCCGTTTCCGGGGCAGCGCAAAAACAAAAGCATCAGCAAAAGCATCAACAAAAGAATTTCTTTCGCAATAAGCAACGCAGCACCAGTAACTACCGCCATTTCCGCAAGAAGTTCTAAGACTCGCCGTTAATTCCAAAGAATAATATAGGTATTTTTTACTTGACTATTTGCCGTTTATTATATTATAATAGTAGTATTATGGGAAAAGTAATATAAGAAAAGCAATATATTATTATATGATAAGCGCAAATATCAGGAAACTAAGGTCTAGAACAGGTATTTCACAGGACAGGCTTTCTAAGTTGTCGGATTTATCGCTTAATACTATTGTTAAAGTGGAGTCAGGGGCAAATCCTAATCCCACGATAAAAACATTGGTTAAAATCGCCAAAGTTTTTGATGTTAAAGTTGATGACCTGCTTAAAGCGGTTATTTTCGCAACATTTTGCGCCTGTTGGTTCGGTTCTGTTTGGGCTGGTCCTCAACAGCCCAAAGAGAAGGTTATTACTCTGTCAGAAGGCATAAAAATCGTCCTCTCGGATAACCGCTTAATAAAAATATCCCTTTTGGATAATGAGATCTCGTATGAAGATTCGCTTTTGAGCCGCTCGGTGCTTCTCCCGCAGGTAAGCCTTGATGCCTCGCGCTCATTCTTAAGATTTCAGCCGGCGTCAAGATTAAATTCCCAGATAGTCAATACTGCCCAAAAGGATTCATACTCTTACGGTTTTAATGTTTATCAGACTTTGTTTGATTTTGGGAAGAACCTCTCAAGTTATATGGCCTCGCGGGAGAAAACCAAGGCCCAGGAAGCCCGCACCGAAAGCGTCAAAAGAGTAGCGGTCTTGGAGTTTATTGCTTCATATTTTGACCTTTTAGAGGCGGAGAAAATGATCGCGGTATTTGAAGATGAAGTTAAAAGCCTGGTCTCTTACCTTAATGATATAGAGCATCTTTACCAGCAGGGGGTAGTGGTTGAAAACGATGTGCTTCCTGCCAAAGTGCGATTAGCTGACGTAAAGCAGAAACTGATTAGTTCGCGTAATTCCAGGCAGTTGGCCGTGGCAAGGCTGAATAATATTTTATCTTTTCCTTTAAGGCAGGCTATTATTGTACGGGATATTCCAGGCTATCCGGTTAGTTTCCCTGAAATGGACAGGGCTTGGGATATGGCAAAAACAAATAGGCCGGAAGTAATATTCTACAATCAGCAAATGCAGGCTTCAATATCAGCCGAAAGATCTAAGGCTGCGGGAAACCTGCCGGTTATTTTTGCTCAGGCCGGGTATGCATACCAACAAAACCAATATCAGGCGCATCAGGATAATTTCTCAACTGTGCTGGGGGCGAAGATGGACCTCTATGATGGCGGTTTGGCAAGAGCCCAACTTTTAAAAGAGCGTTTACACAGGCAGCAACTGGGCCAGCAAAAGGAAAAACTGCTTGAAGATATCCGCTTTGAGATCGAAGAAAGTTATTATGGCCTTGAGAATGCCAGAGAGACAATGTTAGTTGCCAAAGACGCGCTGGCACAGGCAGAAGAGAATGTGCGTTTTTACCGCGCGAAATATGAAGCCGGAAGCGCTAATCCCACGGAGGTGCTTGAGGCAATAACTCAGGAAACTACCGCTCAGGCAAATTATTATAATAGTGATTACCAGCTTAAACGGGGATACGCGAAATATCTGTATTCCATGGGGATAGATTTATCATTAGTTTACGAGAGAATGGAGAAATAATAAAATGAGCATACAAAATACGAAGAAGGGGAAAATTATTATTTTATTGATCGTGCTGGCGTTATTAGGCGCTGTAAGTTTGGCGTTTTATTTAATATCAAACCTTAATTTTGTTGATACAGATGATTCTTATATTGCCGGCAGGGTCCATAGCATAGCCTCTAAAGTTCCCGGAACGGTAGCTTTCGTATATGCAAATGATAACCAGGCCGTTAAGAAAGATCAGGCGCTTTTGGATATTGACCCTGTAGATTATAAGCTGCAGGTAAACTCTGCCATGGCAGCCTTTGAAGCTGAAGCGGCAAGATTAAGCGATTCCCTTTCGCGCATAAGGTCCGCCCGGATATCTCTTCTGCAGGCGGCAAAAGATAAGCAAAGAGCGGACAGCCTTTTTAAGGAAAAAGTTTTACCTAAAGAAAAATATGAAAAATCCGTTACCGCATATAAATTGGCCATAGAGCAGTTTAAGGCCGCACAAGATAATAAGCTTCTTGAAGAGGCGCTTGTGAAACAGAAACAGACAGCTTTTAAAACAGCGCAGGTGAATTTAGGGTATACTAAAATATACTCTCCCAGCCAAGGATATATTGCCAATAAAGCCGTTGAAACCGGCAATCAGATACAGGCAGGCCAGCCTTTGATGGCGGTGGTTGCGCTTGATGATATATGGGTGGTTGCCAATTACAAAGAAACCCAGCTTAAAAATGTTAAGCCAGGGCAGAAGGTAAAAATAAAAGTGGATACTTATCCGGGAAAAGTTTTTACCGGAAAAGTGGATAGTATTATGCCCGGGACAGGGGCTGCATTTTCGCTTTTTCCTCCGGAGAACGCGTTAGGCAATTATGTTAAAGTCGTGCAGAGAATACCAGTAAAGATAGTTTTTGATAAAACATCCGACGCCGGACATATATTGCGCATAGGCATGTCCTGTACATCGAGTATTATCGCCAAAGATGAATAAAGTAAACAAATGGATCATTGCCTTAACAGTCATATTCCCCACTCTTATTGAGGTAATAGATACTTCGGTAGTTAATGTGTCGCTTGATCATATCCGCGGCAGTTTATCCGCAGGGGTAGATGAAGCTACCTGGGCGATTACCGCGTATCTTGTAGCTAACGCCATAGTTATCCCTCTTACCGGTTGGCTAAGCCGTGTTTTTGGCAGGAGGAATTATGTTTTGTTTTCAATAACATTGTTTACCGTAAGTTCTTTTATGTGTGGAAGCGCTAAAAGCTTGTCTATGCTTATTTTCTTCAGGGTCCTGCAGGGAATAGGAGGCGGGGGCTTGCAGCCTATTTCGCAGGCGATACTGTTTGAAACATTTCCTCCGGCGCAATACGGTATGGCAATGGCTATATTTGGCGTGGGGGTTTTATTCGGGCCGATCATCGGCCCGCTTTTAGGCGGATGGATCACGGATAATTGGTCATGGAATTGGATTTTCTACATAAATATTCCGATAGGAGTACTTTCTATAATAATGGTGTCTATCTTTATAAAAGACCCTCCGTATTTAACCAGGATAAAAGAAAAGATCGATTATTGGGGCCTGGCGTTTATTGTTTTAGCGGTAGGAAGCCTTCAGGTTATATTGGATAAGGGGCAGCGTGAAGATTGGTTTGCCTCTGCTTTTATAACCCGCTTATCGGTAGTAAGTGTAATTTCGTTTATTTTATTCATTATCATTGAGCTGCGGGTTAAATCGCCAGTGTTAAATATCCGGCAGTTAAAAAATATCTCTTTCGCCAGCGCCAATGCTATTCAATTTGTCGCTTTTTTCGGGCTTTTCGGAAGTATTGTTATTTTGCCGCTTTTTGTCCAACAGCTATTAGGGTATAACGCGTTTCTTGCCGGGTTTGTTATCGCCCCTGGCGGCCTGGCGACTCTTTTGATGATGCCTATGGTTGGCAGGTTGGTAACTAGGATAAACCCGAAATTTATCCTTTTTACGGGGGTTATTGTTTTATCGTATTCCATGGTTGTTATGTCAAACTTTAATCTTTATGTTGATTATAATATTATACTTTGGTCAAGGATTGTCATGGGCGTAGGCATGGGCATGATCTTTATCCCGTTGACGACCATGGCTTTTACCACTATAAATAAAGAAGAGATGGGTAACGCTACAAGCATTTTTAATCTCTTGAGGAATATTGCGGGAAGTTTCGGGATTGCCTTTATGACCACAATCCTTGCCCGCAGGTCACAGTTTCATCAGTTTATTCTTTCTGAGAAACTGAATGTGTTTGACCAGCGTTACCAGATAGCCTTGGATAAGGCGGGTTCGATTTTAGCGCAGAACGGCGCGTATTCTTCTCACGCGGCAAATGGATTAATCCATCAGCAGTTGCTGCGGCAGGCCAACTTGTTTTCTTTTAATGACGCTTTTTATGTAGGGGCGATAGCCATGCTTTGTGTTTTACCATTGGTTTTTCTTTTGAAACGTCCGGTCCATTCTGAGAATTTATCTGTACCATTGCATTAGAGGAAGGCGCATATAACTTTATTCAACAAGCGCGGTTAATCTTAAAGAATGAAGCCATGAGCTTAAGAATATATTTTTGTTTGATTATATTGTTTAGTATTTTTATTCCCAGTCTTTTTGCCCAAGATTCGCTTAGCTGGCAGGATTGTATCCGCGAGGCCAAAAAGAATAACCCGGAATTAATTTACGCTTTTGAAGGCGTGAATCAGAAAGAAGCTGCTAAGGGCATCTCCGCAAGCGGACTTTATCCCCAAGTTGACGCAAGCTTTAATGCTTCTACCGCAAGGACTAAGACTACAAATAGCTCTGGTTTAACTACTAAAGCCACCAAAGATTCATATTCCTACGGCTTAAGCGCCACGCAGTTAGTTTTTGATGGTTTTAAAACTGTTGATAACCTGAAGGAAGCCGCGGAAAATATTAAATCTGCCAGGGAAAATTACCGTTTTGCTTCTTCAAGCGTCAGGCTAGGTTTACGTAGCGGCTTTGTGGGCTTATTAAAAGCGCAAGAATTAGTCACGGTAATAGAAGAAATCCTGAAGATAAGAAGGGATAACCTGGAATTAATTACCTTGCGTTATTATTCTGGCTTGGAACATAGGGGCGCGTTATTGACTGCCGAGGCTAACCTTATGCAGGCGCAGGCGGATTTAGCAAGCGCTAAAAGGGATATGCAATTCGCGCAAATAAATCTAAGCCGGCAGATGGGCAGAGCTGAATTTAAACCGTTTAAAGTAACAGGGGATTTTTCTGTTACAGAAAATACCGATACGCCGCCTGATTTTCAGGGCATCCTTAAAAAACATCCTTCGGTGTTAGAGGCGCAAAGCCAGGTAAACGCGGCATCGTTTAATTTAAGGTCTACTTATTCGCAATTTTATCCGCAGGTTTCCGCAACCGCGGGCGCTAATCGTTCAGGCGAGCATCTACCGGCAAAGGATAAGGTCTGGGAGTTGGGCCTGGGAATAGATTTGCCTATTTTTGAAGGTGGCCTAAGGTCTGCGCAAGTTGCTCAAGCTAAGGCATTATACAACCAGGCGCAGGCAAATCAAAGAAGCGTTAGCGACCAGGCTTTTGTGAATTTGCAACAGGCATGGGTTAATTTATTGGATGCTTTGGATACGGTAAATGTTAAGCTGAAATTGTTAAACGCTTCTTTAGAGCGTTCAAAAATCGCCGAGGCGCAATATTCCACAGGTTTTATTGGTTTTAACGATTGGATCATTATCCAGAATGATTTGGTAAGCGCCAAGAAATCTTATTTACAGGCGCAGGCAGATGCTTTATCCAGTCAGGCCAGTTGGGTAAACGCGAAAGGAGAAACATTAGAATATGCGCAATAAAACAAAATTAATATCCGGTATTCTTATTCTGGCGGCAGTACTTGCGGTATATCTATTTAAGGTAAGCCGCGGCGATAAACAGCAGGAAGCGGGCAAAGAAATCCGGCCTTTTATCGGGGATATCCAGAATACTGTGTCTACTACAGGCACAGTGCTTCCCAGAAACAGGTTAGAAGTAAAACCTCCGGTAAACGGCAGGGTAGAGCAGATTTTAGTTAAGGAGGGAGAGCAGGTAAAGACAGGGCAAACCTTGGGCTGGATGAGCTCAACCGAGAGGGCCGCGCTTTTGGATGTGGCGCGCGGGCAGGGCGAAGAAAAATTAAAATATTGGCAGGAAGTTTATAAGGCAATCCCGCTTGTCTCGCCTATTGACGGGGAAGTAATCGTGCAGACCACCCAGCCCGGGCAGACTGTGACTACAAGTGACGCGGTTGTGGTTTTATCCGACCAGTTGATCGTGCGCGCGCAAGCCGATGAAACCGACATCGGTAAGCTTAAATTGGGGCAGAAGGCAGTCATCACATTGGACGCCTATCCGGATATCAAGGTGAAGGCTTTTGTTAACCACATATATTATGAATCCACCACAGAAAACAACGTTACAATCTATAAGGTTGATTTGGTGCCTGAAAATATCCCTGATTCTTTTCGTTCCGGAATGAACGCTTCTATTGATTTTATTATCGCGCAAAAAGATAATGCCTTGATTATTGAGCAGGACGCGGTGTTTAAGAAAGGCGATAAAGCCTATGTTTTTGTTAAAACCGCCGATTCCCAGCCGGAGAAAAGGGAAATCAAACTGGGCTTATCAGATGATAAGAACTATGAAGTTGTTTCCGGAATATCCGCCGCAGACACGGTTTTGGTTCAATCTGTGAAATATTCCCTTCCCAAAGATAATTCAGGGACCAATCCTTTTATGCCGTTTCGAAATAGGCAGAACAGGGCTACTCAAAGCGCGAAATGATAGAATTAAAGAATATTTATAAAACTTATCAGATGGGCAAGATAAAGGTAAAAGCCCTGGACGGCGTCTCTCTTGAGATTGCCGAGGGGGAATTCGTGGCGATTATGGGCGCTTCGGGTTCGGGAAAATCTACCCTTATGCATATTCTGGGGCTTTTAGACAGCCCGGATTCAGGCTCTTATCTTTTAGAGGGCCAGGAATTAAGCGGCTTGCCGCAAGAAAGGCAGGCTAAGATCAGGAATAAGCTGGTGGGTTTTATTTTTCAGCAGTTTCATCTTTTGGCGCGCATGAGCGCTTTGGAGAACGCAGAATTGCCGTTAGTGTATTGCGGGAAAAGGCACATAAAAGAACTGGCGCAAAAGGAGATTGAGGCCGTTGGCTTAAAAGAAAGGATGTTCCATAAGCCAAATGAGCTTTCCGGAGGCCAGCAGCAGCGAGTAGCTATAGCAAGGGCATTGGTCAATCAACCGTTGATAATATTAGCGGATGAACCAACAGGAAATCTTGATTCTAAAAGTAAAGCCGAAATCCTGGATATTTTAAAGAATTTAAACCAGAAAGGTAAAACCGTTGTTATTGTTACTCACGAGAATGAAGTAGCTTCCTGTGCCAAGCGCATTATTACTATGCGTGATGGAAAGGTCATTTCCGATAAAAATATTTCTAATCAATCCAATAAAGCCATAGGGTATTCAAGCGGGCTGGTTAAAGAAGCCCTTTTAGAACATAAGGTTTCTTCTGTAAAGGGCATGGAGTTTTTGGATTATCTGCGCCAGGCAATTTTTGCTATGCTTTCGCATAAGATGCGCGCGTTCTTGTCTATCTTAGGCATTCTTATCGGGGTAGCCGCGGTTATCGCCATGCTTGCCGTGGGCCAAGGCGCTAAAGAATCCATAGAAAAACAGTTATCGTCTTTAGGGTCTAATCTTCTTATGATCAGGCCAGCAGCGCAAAGGATGATGGGAGTCTCATTAGAATCCGGGACAGTGACGCGTTTTACGCTTGAAGATGTAAAGGATATTAAGGGTTTAACCGATTATGTTAAAAGCGCCAGCCCCTCGGTAACATCCCGGGCGCAAATAGTCTATACGAATCAGAATTGGAATACGCAGGTTGAGGGCGTGGATGTGGATTACGCGCAATTGCGCGCTGCTGTGCCGGAAATTGGAAGGTTTTTTAACCCGGAGGAAGTCCGTTCCCGAAGTAAAGTTGTCTTGCTGGGAGCAACTGTAGTAAGGGAACTTTTTGGCGAGACTAACCCGATAGGCGAAACAATAAAAATAAACCTGATAAATTTCAAGGTAATCGGCATACTTCCGGTCAAGGGCTCAAGCGGCCCGCGCGATCAGGATGACACGGTGATTATTCCTATAACTACCGCAATGTACAGGGTCATGGGAAAAGAGTATGTTGATTCTATATATGTTCAGGCAAAAGACGCTAATCTTATTGATCAGGCGCAAGAAGCCATAAGCAAGCTTATCATAAAACAGCATCGCTTAATAACTAAAACCCAGGAAGATTCATTTCAAATTAGGAATATGGCTGATATTAAGAATGCCTTGACTGCTACTACACAAACTATGTCGCTACTTTTAGGTTCAATTGCTGCAATCTCGCTTTTGGTGGGAGGCATTGGCATAATGAATATAATGCTTGTTTCAGTGACCGAGCGCACTCGGGAGATAGGGCTGCGTAAGGCTATTGGAGCTAATAATAAAGATATTATGACCCAGTTTTTGATCGAGGCGGTTTTGATGTCTTTTATTGGGGGCTTGGCAGGGGTATTATTGGGAAGCGGTATTTCTGTGTTGATAACAATGTTTGCCGGATGGGCAGTAAAAGTATCTTTATTTTCAATTATTCTCTCCACGGTTTTTTCTCTTGCTGTAGGCATAGTTTTTGGCCTATGGCCAGCACGCCAGGCGTCACAGCTTAATCCTATCGAAGCGCTGCGTTACGAATAAAATTTAAAGGCCTTGACAATCTTAATACTGGTGTTACAATCTATAAAAAAGTAACACTAGATAAGAAAGGCCTGCCATATGTCCGGTTTAGTCAGATTCGGCATTTCTCTGGAAGATAACCTGCTTGAGAAATTTGACCGTCACATCAAGAACAAGAAATATACCAATCGTTCCGAAGCTATTCGGGATCTTATCAGGGAAGATTTAGTAAAGAAACAATGGCAGGAAGGAAAAGAAGTAGCCGGTGCAGTTACTATTATCTATGACCACCATGAAAGGCAGCTTGTAAATAAGCTTATGGATATACAACATGATTTCGGAGATTTTATTATTTCTACCCAACATGTGCATTTGGATCATCATAATTGTCTTGAAGTGATCATTGTCAAAGGCGCTTCTTCTAAGGCCCAAGAATTAGCTGATGTTTTAAAGTCTGTAAAAGGGGTACGGCACGCCTCTTTAAGTATGTCTACTACCGGAAAAGGCATATAGGAATAACATATATAATAAAAAGGAGGAGTTTTATGTTACTAAGGATGTGCTTGGGGTTATGTTTCTTATTTTTATCCGTTTCACAAATTTTTGCAGATCAAACACCAATTGAAGATGTGGTTAGGCAATTGCAGAAACGCATTGAAATTTTAGAGCAAAAACTCTCCCAGCAGGATGCATATATCGCAAGTCAGAAGAATGAATCATCTGCCCAGCAGGCTAAAATAAGCGATTATGAGTTAAGATTATCACAGCTTGATGAGAAAATAACCCGCAAAGAAATCTCTCCGGTAGAGCTTGCCAAAGGTTTGGATATAAGCGTTGGCATTACCGCGATCGCTCAAGGAACCAGCAACGTGAATAACGCTACTTCGGGCGTAGAGAAGAAGTCTGACCGCACAGATGCTTCGTATTCAACAGATATAATTTTGATCAAGGAATTCCAGGACGCTAATTCCAGGGCCTTTGTGCATCTTGAGGCGGGTAAAGGTGATGGCCTGAACGATGACTTAACATTATATTCCAATGTAAACAATGATCCAGATAACAATGAGGACGCGCATTTAACTGAAGCCTGGTATGAGCAGATGCTTTTAAATGGTAAGCTTGCCTTAACAGTTGGGAAATTAGATCCTACGGCATATTTTGATAATAACCAGGCAGCTAATGATGAGACAGCACAATTCTTAAGTGGTATGTTTGTAAATAATCCAGTTGTAGAATTTCCTGGTAATTCAGCGGCTATCCGTGTTGCTTATATGCCCAAAGATTGGGTGGAGTTGGGTTATGAGGTTCTTGACGCAAATAGTGATTGGGAAAAGTTAGGCGATAATTTATTTAATATGGGAGAAATCAATTTTAAGCCAAAGCTTTTCAATCTAGACGGTAATTATCGTTTTTATGCCTGGAATAATAATGCGTACCACACTAAGTGGACAGATACGGACAAGACAAAAGAGAATTCTTACGGAGCGGGTTTGAGTTTTGATCAAAGATTAAATGATATGGCTACAGTTTTTACTCGTTATGGCTGGCAGTATCCAAAGGTATATAACCCGGATACGCTTGCAACAGGGAATATAAATTATTCTCTTGGGCAATCCTGGAGCGCAGGGCTTCAACTTGAAGGTAAACCCTGGGGAAGGGATAATGATGTTTTGGGAATTGCTGTGGGGCAAATATTCCCGTCTGTAAAATATAAGAAGAGAAATAATTATTTGGCTAAACCCGAGGGGCATTTTGAGACTTACTATAAAATCTTCTTGAATAAGTATTTATCAGTAAGCCCGGATTTGCAGTATATCTGGAATCCTTTTGGAAAAGATGTGTCTGGTGATACAGCGGGTATATTTATTGGCGGAGTTAGGGCACAAGTAGACTTCTAATAAAGAAAGGCATAAATTATGCATATGGCAGATGCGTTGTTATCTCCGGTAGTAGGTGGCGTGATGTGGGCGGCAAGCGCAAGTCTTATCGCTTACAGCGCAAAGAAGGTCAAAAACGAGTCAGATCAGCGTAAAGTCCCTTTAATGGGGGTGTTGGGCGCGTTTATTTTTGCCGCTCAGATGATCAATTTTAGCATTCCTGCTACTGGTTCTAGCGGGCATTTGGGTGGAGGCATGATCCTAAGTATTCTTTTAGGGCCATACGCTGCATTTTTAGTTATGGCTTCTATATTAACGGTTCAGGCGTTTTTATTTGCCGACGGTGGGCTTCTTGCCTTAGGGTGCAATATCTTTAATCTGGGGTTTTTCACAAGCTTCATTGCTTATCCTATGATTTACAAGAAAATAGTTGGTGATAATCTCACGCGCGGCAAAATTATCGTTGGTTCTATTTTGTCGGCGATTATTGGTTTACAGCTGGGGGCGTTCGGTGTAGTTCTGGAGACAGTATTTTCCGGGATATCAGAATTGCCTTTTAAAAGTTTTGTGCTTTTGATGCAGCCGATACATTTGGCGATTGGAATAGTAGAGGGTTTGGTTACCGCTTCGGTAGTTGCTTTTGTCTGGAAGGCGCGTCCGGAAATCATTAACGCCACGGTGAATAATCGCCCTATTGGAAAAGTGGATATGCGAAAAGTGCTTTTAGGTTTATTGGCGGTTAGTTTGGTAACCGCCGCTATACTAAGTTGGTTTGCTTCCAGCAATCCCGACGGTTTGGAGTGGGCAATGTTTAAGGCTTCCGGTAAGGAAGAATTAGAGGTAAGCGAGGGCATCGGCTCATCTTTAGCCAGTATTCAGGAAAAAATCGCGGTCTTGCCGGATTATGGTTTTAAGAATCACCAAGGATCTTCCTCATACCCCGCGGTAAGCTTAGGCACATCTGTTTCAGGGTTGGTGGGAGGAACGTTAGTTTTGTCTGTCGCGGTAATTGCGGGGCTGGTTTTACGTAGGCGCAAGGTTACAAGTGAATAATATCGGTAAAAGCTCGTTAGATATAAATTATCTTGATGAATTATCTTGCGGTAACAGCTTTTTGCATCGTCTTGACCCTAGAGCGAAGTTGATCGCTACCTTGGCCTTTATTATCACAGTAATTTCTTTTGATAAATACGCGCTTTGGCAGTTAATGCCGTTTTTTATTTACCCTGTGTTCTTAATTTCTCTGGGAGGGTTGCCTGCCGGGTATTTACTCAATAGGGTATTATTGCTTTTGCCTTTCGCTGTATTTATAGGGATATTTAACCCGATTGTAGATACAAAAGTTTTTATGCAGCTGGGTCCGATAGGTGTCAGCGCGGGATGGGTTTCTTTTCTCTCCATAATCATGCGCTTTATTCTGACGGCAAGCGCCGCGTTTATTCTGATTTCTTTAACTGGTTTTAATGCTATTTGTAATGCTTTGGCAAAATTAGGCTTGCCCAGGGTTTTTGTGCAACAGTTGTTGTTTCTTTACCGCTATATATTTGTTTTGATTGATCAGGTATCCGGGATGATAAGGGCGGCATCTTTCAGGTCCTTTAAGCGCGATCTTATGTCACTAGAGATATCCGGGCCGTTCTTGGGGAATCTATTGCTGCGCACATTTCAGAGGGCGGAACGCATATACCTGGCCATGTGCTGCCGGGGTTTTGACGGCAATATGCATGTTATGCGTAGTATGAAATTTGGCATTGATGGATTTATTTTTCTATTCTTGTGGCTTGCGCTATTTATTTTCTTAAGATCTTTTGATTTATCTTTATATCTGGGCAATTTTATCATAAAAGGTTAGATGAGCCATCATATTGTAGAAGCGGCTGATTTGCATTATTCTTATCCCGACGGTACTTGTGTTTTAAAGGGGGTATCTTTTCGCATTACCCATGGAGAGTCTGTGGCAGTTGTGGGAGAAAACGGCGCAGGTAAATCCACGCTTCTCTTGCATTTAAACGGCTATTTAACCCCTACAAAAGGTTCCGTAAGAATAGGGGATTATCCGATTACCAAAGATAACTTGAAAGATGTGCGTAAGGCCGTAGGCATGATATTCCAGAATCCCGATGATCAGCTTTTTATGCCCACAGTTTTTGATGATGTGGCTTTTGGCCCGTTAAATTTAGGTTTAACTAAAGAGGAAGCAGAAAGAAAAGTAGAGGAGTCTCTTGGTCAAGTAGGGGCAGAGCATCTTTCTAAAAGGCCGCCCTATAAACTTTCTCAAGGCGAAAAACGCGCTGTTTCAATAGCTGTCGTGTTGGCGATGTCTCCGGATATCTTGGTTATGGATGAGCCAAGTTCCAGCCTTGACCCGCGTTCGCGCAGGCTCTTGATAGAATTACTCAAGGGTTTTAAGCATACTAAGATTATCGCTACCCATGATCTGGATATGGCGCGTGATTTGTGTAATCGCATTATTGTCCTTCACAAAGGGCAAGTCCTTGCTGACGGATCGGCCCAAAACATCCTAAGTGATAAGAATTTGCTTTCCCAAAGTAATCTTTTGTAGTACAATCTAAAAATCATTTCCATGGAAAACCAAAAAACACCTCTTTATTCATATCATGTTGCTTTAGGCGCTAAAATGGCCCCTTTTGGCGGATGGCTGATGCCTATCCAGTATGAAGGGATATTAGCAGAGCATGCCCATACCAGAAATCAAGTATCGGTGTTTGATATTTGTCATATGGGTGAGTTTATTTTAGAAGCCGATGCGTTTTCAAGCGGATTTGATCGGGTTGTAACCCAAAATATAACCGGTATGCCGCCTGGTACTTGCCGTTACGGGCACATGCTTAATGATAAAGCAGGGATCATTGATGACCTTATTGTTTATCGCCTAAAAGAGAAATCCTGGATGATCGTGGTTAATGCTGCGACCATCCGTTCGGATGAAGATAATCTTAAGAATAATTTAACCGGAGAATTTACATTCAATAATGTATCTAACATAACCGGCAAGCTTGATTTGCAGGGGCCAAGATCTCTTGAGGCGATAAGGGGTATTTTTGGCTCTAAGGTAGAAATGCTTAGTTACTATACTTTTGGTGAATTTGATTTTAGTTCTCAAAGGTGTATAATAAGCCGTACCGGCTATACTGGTGAATTAGGCTATGAAATATATGTTCCTTCTGAACATGTGGCTAGTTTATGGGCAAGGCTCTTAGAAGACAGCCGTGTTAAACCTGCGGGGTTAGGCTGTCGCGATACCCTGCGTCTTGAAATGGGGTATCCGCTTTACGGACATGATATTAATTTAGAGTATTCACCTGTTTCAGCAGGCCTTGATAAATTCGTAGATTATTCCAAGGATTTTATCGGTAAACAAGCCCTATTAAAAGAAAAAGAATCCGGCCCTAAAGAAAGATTGATTTATTTCAAGTCTGATTCGCGTCGCAGCGCGCGTCACGGATTTGGAATATATTCTCAAAGTAAAAGAGTCGGTACGGTAACAAGCGGGTCTTTTTCTCCAAGCTTAGGTGTAAGTATCGGCATGGGATATATAAGGGGCAATCATAAAATAGGCGATCAATTATTAATAAAAGAGGATAATATAGAAATTCCGGTAGTAATAGTTGAAAAACCTTTTTATTCTGGAGCCCGTCCAAATTAAATGGTGGGGCGACAAAATAATGCTATAACAGGAGGATCAAGTTTGATGAATATTCCAGAAAATCTTCTTTATACCAAAGATCATGAATGGGCGCGCGTAGAAGGTAAAACCGCTTATGTCGGTATTACTGATTATGCCCAGGGTTCATTGGGAGATATTACATTTGTAGATTTACCAAAAGTCGGGAAAGCATTAAAACAAGCTGATCCGGCGGCGGTTGTAGAGTCGGTTAAGGCGGCATCGGACGTTTATAGCCCATTTTCCGGCACAGTTTTATCTGTTAATCCAGAATTGGCCAGCCATCCTGAATTAGTTAACAAGTCTTGCTATGAAAAAGGTTTTTTCTTTGTGATCCAGCTTGATAATGAGCAAGAAAAAGCCAAGCTTATGGATAATAACGCTTATCAAGTTTATCTAGAGGGTCTTTCAAAATGAGTTATGTGCCACACACCAAAGAAGATATTCAGGAAATGCTTAAGGTTATTGGAGTTTCAAGCATTGATGAGCTTTTTGGTGATATTCCGCCTGCCTTAAGGCCCAAATCTTTTAATATCCCGCCAGGTAAATCAGAGTTTGAAGTAACCAAACACCTGCACAGGCTTGCTACTAAAAACGCGACCAATTTAATTAATTTTGTGGGTGCTGGATTCTATGATCATTTTATCCCAGCGGCAGTTGATGCCATTGTTAACCGCCCGGAATTTTATACGGCTTACACTCCTTATCAACCAGAGTGTTCACAAGGGTGGCTGCAGGCAATATACGAATATCAGACGATTATCTGCGAATTAACAGGGCTTGATGTTTCCAATGCTTCTTTATACGACGGAGGAACCGCGCTTTATGAAGCCTTGATGATGGCGATTCGCCTGACCGGGCGCAATAAAATTATTATGGATAGCGGGGTTAATTTAATTTACCGCACCATGCTTTATACCTATACTTCTAATCTTTCTATTGAATTTGTAGAGATCCCCATTGAGCATGGAAAAAGCTCGCGGTCAGATTTTTCAAAGCACCTGGATGACAAAACTGCGGCGGTAATTATACAAAATCCAAATTTCTTTGGGGTAGTGGATGATTACAGCGATGTAGTAGAACAGGTGCATAAGTTTGGCGCTTTGGCAATTGCCTCGGTATATCCGGTATCTTTAGGGATGCTGAAATCTCCCGGTGAGATGGGATTTGATATTGCAACCGGCGAAGGCCAGAGTTTAGGGATTCCCTTATCTTTTGGGGGCCCTTATTTAGGATTTATGTCAGCAAAAAAAGGGCTTGTGCGCCAGATGCCCGGAAGAATTGTGGGGCAAACTGTTGATAGCCAAGGTAAACGCGCTTTTGTTTTGACCCTTCAGACCCGCGAACAGCATATCCGTCGGGAAAAAGCTACTTCCAATATCTGCTCTAACGAGGCCTTATGCGCTTTGCGCGCGGTGGTATTTGCTGCGCTTTTGGGTAGAGATGGCCTAAAAGAATTAGCCCAGCTTAATTATCAGAAATCTGAATACGCTAAAAATGTTTTATCCAGAGTTTCTTCGGTTCAGGTAAAGAAAAGTTCATCTACTTTTAATGAGTTTACAGTTTTGTTGCCGCGTGACGCGGATGATGTGGTGCACCGGATGATAGAAAAAGGATTTGCCTGTGGTTTTCCTTTGGGCAGGTTTTATAAGGGTATGGATAATTATTTGCTGGTAGCGGTAACTGAAAAAAGAACCAAAGAGCAGATAAATTCCTTTGTGGATGCTCTGGAGGCTGTATTATGAGATTTCCCATGAAACTTATTTTTGAAAAGCATAAAAGCGCAAGGCGCGGATTTTCTTACGCTTCTTCTGATGTGCCGGAAGCTAAGAGCTTGCCAGATAAATATTGCCGCAAGCAAGAAGCAAAATTGCCGTCTTTAAGCGAGCTGGACGTAGTGCGCCACTATACAAACTTGTCACAGATGAATTTTTCTGTGGATGGTAATTTTTATCCTTTGGGCTCCTGCACCATGAAATATAATCCTAAGTTTACCGAGCGGGTGGCTTCTCTTGAAGGCTTTACCCATGTGCATCCATTATTGCCGCAACTTGCCGGAGGCGGGATGTTGACTCAAGGGTCTTTAGAAGTTTTGTTTGAGACAAAAAAACTTCTTTGCGAAATTACCGGGATGCATGGCTTTACCTTACAGCCTTTAGCCGGAGCGCATGGTGAGTTAACCGGAGTAATGCTGATTGCCGCGTATCACAAGGATAAAGGCGACAGGCGTAAGTATATAATCGTGCCGGATTCTTCGCATGGCACTAATCCCGCAAGCGCGGCTATTGCCGGATACAAAGTTATTGTTATTCCCACTGGTCCCGACGGTTATATGGATTTAGCGGAGTATAAAAAGCAATTAAATAAAGAAGTTGCCGCGGTAATGCTTACTTGTCCGGATACCTTAGGGATTTTTAATCCGCGCATTAAAGAAATCTCTGATATGGCGCATGAGGCAGGGGCATTGATGTATTATGACGGAGCTAATCTAAACGCAGTTTTAGGCAAGGCCCGTCCCGGAGATTTGGGCTTTGATGTAGTGCATATAAATTTGCATAAAACCTTTGGCACTCCTCATGGAGGAGGAGGTCCGGGAGCAGGGCCAGTAGGCGTAGGGGAGAAGTTAGTTGAATTCCTGCCCAACCCAAGAGTGATTAAAAGAAGTGATGCCACCTATGCCTTGGATTATCACCGCCATAAATCTATTGGTTATATCGCGCCTTTTTACGGAAATTTTGGGGTTATCTTAAAGGCTTACGCTTATATGTTACGTTTAGGTAAAGAGGGTTTGATCAGGGCTTCGGAAATGGCAGTTTTAAATGCTAACTATTGCCGGGTGAAGCTTAAAGATTATTACCAGTCAGCTTTTGATAAACCCTGTATGCATGAGTGTGTTTTTTCAGCCTCGCGCCAGGCGCAAACTGGGGTGCATGCCTTGGATATTGCCAAGTACTTAATTGATAAAGGTTATCATCCTCCCACGATTTATTTCCCGTTAATTGTCAAAGAATCCTTAATGATTGAGCCTACAGAAACCGAATCCAAAGAAACCTTGGATGAGTTTATAGATGTAATGATTGAAATCGCGAAACTTGCCCAAGATAATCCAACTGCTATTACACAAGCTCCAGTTAATACCCCTGTTAGGCGCCTTGATGAAACAAAAGCCGCGCGCGAACCAAATCTGCGTTTTGTATGAAAAAATTTAAATTAATAAGGTCGGGTTTACAAAGTGCCAGTTTTAATATGGCGCTTGATGAAAAGATCTTTAATCAATATCTAGAAGATCGTATCCCAGTATTCCGTGTATATGGATGGAAGAATCCTTCTTTTACTTATGGATTCTCTCAAACTCCCGATGATGAAATTAATCTTGATAGGTGCATAGCTTGTAATGTAGAGGTGGTAAAAAGAATTACTGGCGGCGGGATACTTTTTCATTGGCATGAGATTACCTATAGCTTTGCTTGTTCTAAAGAGGATATCAATGAGCCAGAGGGCCTGCTTGTGGGGTATCGCAGTATTTGCCGATTTCTTTTAGATTTTTATAAAAAACTTAATCTAGAGGCAAAATTTTCTGTAGAGCTTGATAGCTTCCTTAATAAAAATTTTCCCCATGAATTGTGTTGCGCATCCCATGAGAAATATGATGTTACTATTTCCGGGAAGAAGATTGGCGGCAATGCCCAAAAAAGAAAAAGGGATTGCATCTTTCAACATGGAAGCATTCCTTTTAGTATTGATTGGAAGCTTTTAGAGAGTTATTTAAAGAAAATGCCGCTTGGCATAAAAGAAAATGTAACTAGTCTATCCGAACAGTTTTCAAGTTTGCCAGAGAGGAATATTTTAGAGGATAAGCTTATTGATTCTTTTTCCGATAATTTTGGAGTAGAATTTTATGAAACCAGTTTGGTTAAATAAGAAAATAAATCTTAATGCTTGTTCCGACATGAAGAGATTGCTGCGGGAAAGTAAGCTAAATACGGTTTGCGAACAAGCCTCTTGCCCTAATATTGCAGAGTGTTTTAGCCATAACCAGGCGACATTTTTGATTTTAGGTAAATATTGCACAAGGGGCTGTAAATTCTGTAATGTTCAGAACAATACTCCAGAGGCGGTTGATCAGGAAGAGCCGATGCGTGTGGCAGAGGCAGTAAAGAAATTAAATTTGTCTCATGTAGTAATTACAAGTGTAACCCGGGATGATTTGCCTGATGGAGGAGCAAAGATTTTTGCGGGTACTGTTTTATCCATACGAAAATTATCGCCAGGAGCAAAAATTGAGATTTTAATTCCGGATTTTAAACTTTCAGATGAAGCGTTAGCTACAGTCGCAGATTCTTATCCTGATATTATCGCGCATAATATTGAGACTGTGCCTTCGCTTTACAGTTTGGTGCGTCAAGGCGCAAGTTACCAGAGGTCGCTTGATGTTTTAAGATTTATTAAGAAAATTGCGCCAGAGATTAAAACCAAATCCGGGATTATGCTGGGTATGGGCGAGAAAGAAGAAGAAGTCGCCTGCGCTATGTCAGATTTGCGTCATGCATCCTGTGATTTTTTAAGCATTGGCCAGTATCTTGCCCCAAGCATTAAACACTATCCGGTGAAGGAATATGTTACTCCCGAGAAATTTGCCTTTTATAAAGAAAAAGGCATGAAGTTAGGTTTTTTGCATGTTCAAAGCTCACCCTACACGCGCAGTTCCTACATGGCGCATGAGTATCTTAAGGAATAAGTAAATATGAGGGACGGTTCTATTCTTCAAAAAAAATAGAACCGTCCCTGTGTTTTTTGTGCTAAAATACCCTCCAAGGAGAGGTATGTGAAAAGGGTTTATCTTATTACTGGGGCTAGCGGATTTGTGGGCTCTTGCCTATTAAGGCATCTTGTTGAAAATAAAGAAGATGTCCATATAATCTTAAGAAAAGAAGCTCAAGTCTGGCGCATCAAAGATATTCTTAAGAAAACAAAAGTTCATTGTTCAGATTTAACTTCTTTTCAAGAGTTAAAGAAGATTTTCTTTAAAGCAAAACCCACTGTAATCTACCATCTTGCCGCTTATGGAGCTTATCCAGAGCAGACTGATTCAGATTTAGCATTCAAGGTTAATCTTTCCGGCACATGGAATATTTTAAAGGCTGCATCCTGCATTGATTACGAGTTGCTGGTTAATACTGGAAGCTCTTCGGAATATGGGTTTAAAGATAAGCCCATGCGCGAAGATGATTGTTTAGAACCAACAAGTTATTATGCAGTCAGTAAGTCTTCAGCGTCACTTTTATGCTCGTATTTCGCGCGCAAAGAAAAAAAACCCGTTGTTACGCTTCGGCCGTTTTCGGTTTATGGGGCCTATGAACAGCCTTCGCGCTTTGTCCCAACACTGATGCGTTGTTTGTATTTTAAGAAAGCCATGGATTTGGTAAATCCGGATATCGCGCGCGATTACATATATGTTGATGACATGGTCAGCGCTTATATGAATATATCTCGGCTAAAATTATTCCCCGGTGAAATCTTTAATATCGCAACCGGCAAACAGTCTTCAATTAAGGATATTGTAGAAAAAGCAGTCAAGGTAACCGGCAAAACTACTTCTTTTAGATGGGGCAAGATGCCGATGCGTCAGTGGGATACTTCCTGCTGGGTGGCGGATATTTCTAAGGCAAAGAAACTCTTAGGTTTTAAGCCGCAAGTCAGCTTAGAAAAAGGTTTGAGTTTGACTTGGGAATGGTTTAAAAGAAATCACTCTATATATAAATGAAACTTGTGCATACATCTTGCCCTTTGTGCGGCAGCCTTGGCGATTATAAAGTAATCTATGATCAAAATTTTGAAACTGCAGATATTAATGTAGATACTTTTTCTGCACGCCGACTTCCCGATAGGGTGCATTACCGGATTGTGAAATGCAATAAAGACGGGTTATTGCGCGCTGATCCTGTTTTAGATAAAACAACCGTAGAAGATTTTTATAGTAAGAGTAAATTTAATTACGAAAAGCAAATCAAGAATTTAACCAGCTCCTATATGCAAGCGCTGGAGCAGGTGTTAAAAAGGTTAAACCAGAACGCCAGGATCCTTGAGATTGGTTGCGGCAATGGATTTCTGCTTACAGAGCTTTTAAAAAGAGGCTATAAAAATATTTTTGGCATTGAGCCAAGCAAGCAAGCGGTACTTAAGGCCGATGGATCGCTTCAAGCAAGCATTAAAACAAGTTTTTTGACACCCGGCATATTTGAAAAAGGCTGTTTTGATTTTATTTTTTTCTTCCAGACTTTTGACCACGTTGATGCGCCAGTTGAATTCTTGCAGACTTGTTATGATCTGCTTGTGCCCGGAGGGTATGTCTTGTGTTTTAACCACGACGCAGAAAGCCTTTCCAGTAAACTCTTAGGCGAAAAAAGCCCGATTGTGGATATCGAGCATCCTTTTTTATACAGTAAGAAAACTATAAAGAAAATATTTGAAGCGCGCGGGTTTGTCACTTTAAAGATATATTCCCCATATAATAGGATTTCTTTAAGCTATTTTTTATGGCTGCTACCGCTTGGAAAAAGATTCAAAGAGTATATTTTAAAAGCAAGGTCAGGTTTTTTGAATTGGTTCTTATCTTTAAACTTTAGCTTAAGATTGGGCAATTTGTGTATTATAGCAATTAAGCCTGCAGAGGAAGGCTAATCATGGATTTTAAGAAACTGAAAAACGAGCATAAACATCTGCGCCGCAGAATCATTGAAATAAGCCATAAAAAATCTTTATCGCATTTGGGCTCCTGCTTGACGGCCGTGGACATTATAGGCGCAGTCTATCAGGCGAAGAAAAAGGATGAGCCGTTTGTCCTTTCAAGCGGACATGCCGCAGTTGCCTTGTACGCAGTATTAGAAAAACAAGGGTCTTTAAGAGAAGATTCCCTGATGCAGTTGAATATTCATCCTGATCGTAATGCAAGCTATGGCATAGATGTTTCAAGCGGCAGCTTAGGCCATGGCTTAGGTATTGCCACAGGCATGGCCTTGGGCGATAGAAAGAAAAATGTTTATTGCCTTATATCTGACGGAGAATGCGCTGAGGGAAGTATCTGGGAGGCTTTAAACATCGCCGTGGAAAACAAGCTTTCTAATCTTAATATTTTAGTTAATGCTAATGGCTGGGCAGCGTATAAGAAGGTAGACATAAGCAGTTTATTGCGTAAGTTCAAGGGGTTTGGTTTAAATCCGGTAAGCATTAATACTTGTGATCCGGATGATATTGTTAAGGCATTATCCAGAAACGCAGGCACAAAAAGTGTCCCGTTGCTTTTGTTAATAAAGACCAAATCAGAGCAGATGCCTTTTTTGAAAGGGCTTGACGCGCATTACTATGTTATGAGCGAAAAAGATTTTAAGTTTGCTATGGAGATATTGAGTTGAAGAGGGGGTGGGCTATGGGTTATGAGTTGTGGGTTGTGAGTTGTGTGGTTGGAATGAGAGTGGGAAGAGAGGGTGGGGTATGAAAGAAATTTCTGCTGTAAAGATGCGCAGGTGTTTTGCTGATGCCCTGCATGATAAAATGTCCCGGAATGATAAGATTTGGGTTGTTACAGGAGACTTAGGGTACAAAATGTGGGATAAGATACGCGCTGATTATCCGGGAAGATTTATTAATACCGGAGCCGCTGAACAGGCGATGATGGATATTTCCGTGGGGCTTGCTTTATCGGGAAAGATACCGTTTGTTTATTCTATAACTCCATTTTTATTATACCGCCCGTTTGAAACTATCCGTAATTACATAAATAATGAAATGATCCCGGTGAAACTGGTTGCTTCTGGGAGAAATAAAGATTATTTGCATGACGGCTTCTCTCATTGGGCAGAAGAAGATAAAAAGGTGATGCAGATATTTTCAAACATCACAGGCCTTTGGCCGGAAGATAATAGCCAAATCTTAAGTATGGTTGAGGAAATGGCGAATAACCCAAAGCCGTATTATATAAACTTAATAAAATAGACATATGCAATTTATCAATAACTAAGCACCAATAACCAAATAAAATCCAATAATCAATAACCAATTTACCAAATTCGTTTGGTTATTGAGGCATTGGTAATTGGTTATTATTTGGTGATTGAGATTTGATTATTGGTTATTTAAATGGAGGTTTTATGAAAAAGATATCCGCGATTATTGCCTGTTATAAAGACGAACAGGCAATCCCGATTATGCATAAGCGGCTAACAGATGTTTTTAATAAGATAGGCTGTGGCTATGAGATTATTTTTATTAATGATGGCAGCCCTGATAACAGCGAAGCTGTATTAAAACAGCTTGTGAATAAGGACGCCCATGTGGTAGCGGTTAACCATTCGCGTAATTTCGGCTCCCAAATGGCGTTTACAAGCGGCATGGACATCGCAAGTTCCGACGGGGTAGTGCTTCTTGACGGTGACCTGCAGGACCCCCCTGAGCTAATCGAGCAATTCTATAATAAATGGCTGGAAGGGTTTGACGTAATCTACGGAGTGCGCATAAAACGTGAAGCGCCAATTTTTATGCAGATAGCCTACAAGCTTTTTTACCGCCTGTTTCACCAGATCTCTTATGTGCAGGTTCCGCTTAATGCCGGAGATTTTTCTTTGATAGACAAGAAGGCGGTAGAGGTGTTAAAAAATATGCCAGAGCGCGATAGGTTTATTAGGGGCTTGCGCGCTTGGGCAGGTTTTAAGCAGACAGGTGTTTCTTATGTTAGGCCGGAACGTATGTTTGGCAAATCAACCAATAATTTCTTAAAGAATTTTAGCTGGGCGATGAAAGGAATATTCTCTTTTACTTATGTCCCGCTTGAATTAATGACCTTGCTTTCGCTTGTAACATTTTTCTTATCTATGATCGGTATCATCGCGCAGATTATTATAAAGATTATTACTCCCAGTGCCCCGCAGGGTTTTACAACAGTTTTGGTGGTAGTGCTTTTTATTGGCTCCATCCAGCTTTTAGGGATAAGCGTTTTAGGGCAGTATATCGGCAAGATATTTGAAGAAGTTAAACAGCGCCCCAGATATATTGTAAAAAGTATTTTTAAGAAAGAATAGGGGGTCTAGATGAATAACATGATTTTTTATTTTACCGGCACAGGAAATTCTTTGGAAGTCGCCCGCAGTTTAGCCAAGGAATTAGGCGATACTCAACTTTGCCCTATCGCAACTTTCCGGGAAGATATTGTAAGCGTAAGTTCGTCCTGTATAGGGATAGTATTTCCGGTGTATATGTTTGGTTTGCCTCTATTAGTTAGGGATTTTATTGATAGGCTAGAAGTGACTAAGGGTTCATATATTTTTGCAGTTGCTACTTATGGCGGGAAGGCTGGTAATGCCTTAGGTATGTGCAAGAATTTATTTGAGAAACGAAACCTTGAATTATCTTCTGCTTTCTTAATAAGAATGCCCGGTAATTATACTGCTCTTTATGGGGCAATAAAACAGGACGAACAGGATGAGATGTTTGTTAAAGCCGATAAAAGAGTAAAGGAGATCTCCTCTTTGATAAAAGACCGAAAGATTTTGCCGGTTGAAAAGGACATGGGCGCTTTAAGATTTCTTTTTTCATTTTTATATAAAGTAGCTTCTCCTAAGATCCCTAAAATGGATAAAGGCTTTTGGGCAGAGGATAAATGTAATCATTGCGGTACCTGCGTTAAGGTTTGTCCGGTTAAGAACATACAACTTCAACAGGGTAAACCTAAGTGGCTGGGGCAATGCCAGCAATGCATGGCTTGTTTGCAGTGGTGCCCCGTGGAAGCCATACAATACGGTAAAAGTACCATTGGAAAGAAGCGTTATCGTAATCCGGCAGTAGATTTAAAAGATTTGATAAACATGTAATATCAAAGGAGAAACAATGGAACCAATTTATCTTACTAAAGAAGGTTATCAGAAATTAGAAGAAGAGTTAGAGAAGCTAAAGACTGTGAAGCGCAGGGAATTATCTAAGGCGATTGGTGAGGCGCGTGCCCAAGGAGATATAAGTGAGAATGCTGAATACGATGCAGCCAAAGACGCCCAAGCGCATAATGAGTTAAGAATTTCCCAGATCGAGGAAAAGTTAAGCTGTGCGCGTATTTTAGATAATACTAATATCCCCAAGGATGAAGTGTTGATTGGGGCAACCGTGAAATTAAAGGATCTAGACACCGAAGAAGAGTTGGAATACATGCTTGTTTCTGAGGCAGAGGCCGATTACAATCTGAATAAGATTTCCGTTTCTTCTCCTGTAGGTTCGGCATTGTTAAACCATAAAATAGGCCAGGTAGTGCAGATCAAGGTTCCCGCGGGAGTTTTACAATATAAAATTACCGGGATATCAAGATAATACCGAAATACCAATTATAAAAATAGCTTAATTCATAAGAATGCAAAACCGCGACAAAGCTTCCTCAAGCAGGGTTATTTATTATGGGCTTTTTATTTTTGCTGTGTCTTTTTGGGTAAGATGGCTTCTTTTAAGCAAGGGGCCGTTCCATTACGATACCGTGGATTTTTTGATCCAAATGCGGGAACATTCTATCAGCGAGCATGGTATTTATATGCCGTTGGCCTCTGTTTTTGTGATATTTCTTTCCTGGATTAAATCCCTTTTTTTGAAAAACCTTGATGACCTGAATCTATTGATGTTCGTTACGGTTTTATTTTCGTCATTGGGCCAGATGTTAGGCTATTTATTATTTAGGAAGAGAATAGGGGATGCTTCCAGTTTTGCCCTTTTTCTTTTGTTTTCTTTTTATCCCGCTTTTCTTTCCGTAACTACATTTGGCAGGATCGATCATGCTTTGGCTTCGTTGCTGCTGCCAATCTGCCTGTTTTATTTATTTGAGTTGTCATGGATAAAATCTTCTATTTTCGCTGGTTTAGCCATTGCTTCCCGGGGCGAATGCGCCCTTGTTATTCCGGCTATGCTTTTTTGGCTTATTATTCAGAAACGGGAGAATATCCTTTATGCCTTGCGCTGCGTGTTTTTATTTTCATTGTTTTCCTTAGGGCTGTGGGCGCTTATAAGCCTTTTAGCTGCAAGGAAGGGGTGGGTAGATAATTTTATTATGCCGGAAATAGTCCAGCGTTTTTTTATTAAGAAACCGGATCAATTTTTAATCGTCTGGGAATTTACCTTCGCGCACATTGCCCAAGGGTTTGTGATGTTGGGCCAGACTTTGCGTGTTAGCATATTAGCCTGCCTGGTAGGGCTTTATTTGTGGATGAAAAAAGAAAATCTTAAATTAAATCTGTTTTTCTTTATAGCGTTTTTAGTGCCTTTTGTCTATGTGGTTAACCGTGAAGCGGACACCCCGCGTTACCTTATTGTGCCTGTGTTTTTTCTTTTTTATTACGCCGCGCGGGGGATCGCTTATTTATCTCGGGAGAGGCTTTTTCTTTCAGGGGCGCTAACATTTTTATTTATTATCCCCATGTTTTTATACATATATCCTCTTTTGTGGCAAAGGCACCTGCATGCCTATCAGGTGGATTTTGCCAAGAATATTGAAGCTTTTACCCAGCCCAACAGCTTGATTATTACCCAGGATGAATGGATATTCCTGAAGTATTACACTAAAAGAGAAGCACTGGTGCCTCCTTCTGATTGTGACGTAAATAAGTGGACAGATTTTTTATCGCAGCTTCGTAAACATTATCAAAGCGGCAGGCCCCTGTATCTTGTCTCATCCGGGCTTTCTTATGATCCCTGCCGCGTTTTATTTAACTTTATACAGAATAATTTCTTTCTGCAAAGGCAGTTTGTGCTTTTGAATGAGAATTGGCATCAGGATTGCGCGATCAGGAAACATCTTTTAAAAGAAGAATTGATGAGGCTTGTTCCGCGTTAAAATAGATAGAAAAGGAGTTTTGCATGATCATGTTCGCTCAGGACAATATTTTTATCTTTTTGCTGCAGGTTTTCTTGCTTTTAGGTTTTGCCAGGCTATTAGGCGAGATTTTCCGCAGGTTTAAGCAGCCAACTTTAACTGCAGAGATACTCGTGGGGATTTTATTCGGGCCGACAGTTTTCGGAAGGTTTTTTCCTAAGGCATATAATTTTGTTTTTCCGCAGGATCCGGCGCAGCTTTATATGCTTGAGACTGTCGCTTTGATGGGCCTTTTGTTTTTTCTTCTTGAGACCGGATTAGGCATGGATTTTTCCGCTGCCTGGCGCCATCGCGGCAATGCCTTAAAAATAGCCTCAAGCGATATTATTTTCCCGATGTTCATGGGTTTTGTTTTAAGCCTTTTTATACCTGATAGCTTCCTGGTTGATCCGTCCCAAAGAATAATATTTGCCCTTTTTATGGCTACAGTTATGACCATAAGCGCCATGCCTGTGACAATCAGGGCTCTAAATGATTTAAATATCTCTAAGACTGATTTGGGATATTTGATTATGTCGGCCTTATCGGTCAATGAAATAATCGGTTGGGTTATTTTTACGCTGGTGTTAGCTGTCTTTACTAACACCAATGTGCATCTTATTAAGCTTGTTATGGTTTTGGCGTCGGCTATAATCCTGGTGGTTTTTTGTTTAAGTTACGGCAGGCGCTTATCTGAGAAGGTGATTAATTTTATCAAGAAGTCTGAAATGCCCGAACCGGCAAGTTCGCTTACTTTTCTTTGTTTGGCCGGTTTTTTCTGCGGGGCGCTGTTTCAGAGAATAGGCATAAGCGCGATGCTGGGATTTTTTGCCGCCGGGGTAATGGCGGGAGAAGCAAAGGCGCTTCCTGAGCGCACCCGTCAGGTGATCTCCCAGATGGTCTATGCTATTTTTGTCCCGCTTTTCTTTGCCAGCATTGGTCTGAATATTGATTTCTTGCATAACTTTAATCTTAAGTTAATTATTTTTATCACCTTTGTAAGTTTCTTCGGCAAATTTATCGGGGCATGGATCGGGGTTATTTTTACCAAGCTTTCCCGGGCTAATCGGCTTTCTGTGGCGGTAGCGCATACTCCCGGAGGCTCCATGGAGATTGTTATTGGCATTTTAGCCTTGCAGTATAATCTTATTACTGAGCAGATGTTTGTGGCAATTGTGGCAAGCGGGGTGACTTCAGCAACTTTATTGGGCCCGCTCTTAAAGTATTCGCTTATGTTAAGAAAGAAAATAAGCGTGATGGAGTGTTTTTCCCATAAAGAAATTATCCTTGATATGAAAGCCAAAGACCGGGACAGCGCCATATACGAATTATGTTCTCTTGCATCAGAGCAGGGCAACATGCCTGATGCTGAAAGGATATATGCGCCTGTTTTAGCAAGAGAAAACATGATGGGCACCGCAATAGAAGAGGGCATCGCTCTTCCGCACGCGCGGATTAATTTTTTGATGCACTCAAGAGTCATCCTCGGCCGGGCAAAATCCGGGATTGAATGGAATTCTCCAGACGGTAATCCTGCAAAGTTTATTTTTCTTATCCTGACTCCAAAGCAGGATGACGAAGCGCAGGTCCAGATATTAGGCATTATCGCGCGTGTTATGTCCGATCAGAATAACCGCAAGAAATTCTTGGCTGCCGATAGCCAGCATGAAATTTGGCAGGCGCTTCAGGAACTTTTTGCCCAGCAGCATATTTATAAAAAGAAAAAACACAAGTAAACTCTAATGAGAAAACGCGCCCTTATTTCTGTGAATGTCCACCCTGGATTAGAGGATTTATCTCTGCGGCTTTCCAGGGCCGGCTGGGAGATTGTCTCCACTAAGGATGCCTGTGATTTCTTAAGATCCAAGAAAATACCGGTTGTTCAGGTTGAGGATTTTGTTGATTTTAGATACGATCTTAATTTTCCGGCGACACTGCATCCTTTAATCGAAAAAGCGCTCACCCAGGATTCTGACCAGCGCATAGATTTAGTTTATGATATCCCTTACAGTTTGAGCGCGGGTAATGATGTTGGGGGGTTAGCGTTGTTGGCCTTGGCGGTTAAAGGAAATAGAATTCCCGTAATGCATCTTTCGGACATGGAAAGGGTAGTTTCCTTATTAGAGAAAAAAGGCAAAGTCCCGCATGATGTTGTGCATGAACTGCAGGTGCAAGCCAATCTTGCCATAAGCGCGCATTATCTGAAGATAGTTAACAACAGTGAAGACGTGCAGGTGCTCCAAGGGGTAAAGAAATACCAGCTTTCAAACGGAGAAAACCCGTATCAGTCGCCGGCATATTTATATTCTATCGCGGATCATGACCCTTTAGGCTTAGGCGCTTTTAAACAAATCCATGGAGAAAGCCCCTGTTTTACTAATCTGGCGGATTTTGATGCTATCCTTGAGACTATTTCCAGGCTTTATAGCTGTTTAGTGCTAAATTCCGTGGAGAAACCTTTTATTTGCGTTGCTGCTAAACATGGCAATCCCTGCGGGATAGGGGTAAGCAGAAATGATCCGTTAAAGGCGCTTGCCTGCGCCTTGTGGGGTAACCCCAGGGCGATCTGGGGAGGGGAGCTTATCGTTAATTTCACTATCACCCCTGATCTGGCAAAGGTTATGAAAAACAGCCTGCATAGAAAAAAAGAATACGGCTCGGGAAGCTGGATGCTTGATTTGATCGCCTGCCCGCAAATAAATCCTGCGGCCTTAGAGGTTCTTTCTGCGAATACTAATAGAAAAATTTTTATCAATCCTTCGTTGAGAGAGCCTTTTTTGCGCCATCACAAGCAGTCTCTTCGCATGGTGCGTTGCGGGTTTTTGTCTCAACCTTATGCGGACTATATTTTAGATTTGCATTCTTTACGCTGGGTGGTGCCGCTAAAAGATTACCGTCGGGTTATTGATATAGCCATTGCCTGGGCCGCTTGCTATACCTCTAACTTAGGAGGTAACGAAGTCGCCCTGGCCAAGGACGCAGCGCTTCTGTCTATAGGAGGAGGGCCTTCTACTTTTGATGCCGCCAGCATTGCTTTAGCCAGGGCTTCTTCAAACGCCCATAATCCCAGGAGGGCGGTTTTTGCCGCTGACGCCTTTTTCCCGTTTCTGGATGCTGTGCAGCTTCTTTGTAAAAGCGGTGTTTTAGCAGGAGTTGTCCCGGAAGGGGGAAAACGGGAGAATTTAGTTGAAAAATATTTTATAGATAATAGAATACAAGTTGGCTTTATCCCCAAAGAGTTCCGGGGATTTTGCCGGCATTAATGAAAAAAGGCCCGGGAAGAAAGATGAAGGTTTAAAGAAGAAAGGCAGAAGACGTAAGATGAGTTTCACTAATTTAAGAAAAATACCAAAGCCCCAAGACATTCTTAAGCAGATGCCTTTGCCGTCGCGGTTGGCTTCTCTTAAAGAAAAGCGTGATAAAACAATAAAAGATATTTTTAGAAAAGATTCTAAGAAATTTCTTTTGATTATCGGGCCTTGTTCTGCCGATGATAAAGATGCTATTTATGAATATGCCCTGCGTTTGTCTTTGGTGCAGGAAAAAGTTAAGCACGTGCTTGTGTTGGTGCCGCGTATTTACACGAATAAACCGCGCACCACTGCCGAAGGGTACAAAGGCATGGTGCATCAGCCGGATCCTTGCGATCAGCCCAATATTGTTGAAGGCATAAAAGCCATTCGCCAGATGCATATGCATGTTTTAGATCATACGGGTTTAAGCTCTGCCGATGAGATGCTTTATCCGGGTAATTACCCTTATTTGGAAGACCTTTTAAGCTATGTGGCTATTGGAGCGCGTTCTGTGGAGAATCAAGAGCACCGCCTGACCGTCAGCGGGCTGGATATACCGGCAGGCATGAAAAATCCCACAAGCGGGGATATCGGGGTAATGTTAAATTCAGTTTACGCCGCGCAAAAGCCGCACATCTTTATCTATAACGGCTGGGAGGTAAAAACTGCCGGTAATCCATTCGCGCATTGCATATTGCGGGGGGCAGTGAACCAGTACGGCCAGAACATCCCCAATTATCATTATGAAAGTTTGATGCAAGTAGCAGAAGCTTACCGTAAAAGAGGGCTTGTTAATCCGGGGATGATCATAGATACCAACCATGCTAATTCCGGTAAAGATTTTCGTGAGCAGCCGCGTATCGCCAAGCAGGTTTTGCATAGCATGCAAAATTCATCTTCTTTAAGGGATATCATTAAGGGCTTGATGATCGAGAGTTACCTTGAAGAAGGCTCTCAAAGCCCGGCTGGAAAAGTAAAGGGCCAATCTATTACGGATCCGTGTTTGGGCTGGAAGGATTCTGAAAAGTTGATTTTAGATATCGCAGAGAGAATCGCTAAGATATAGGAGGGATAAGATATATGGATCAGTTATTAGCAAAATTATTAAGCGCATCAGGAGTTTCTGGATGCGAAAAAGAAGTCTCTTTGCTTATGCAGGAATATTTTAAGAAAAGCTCTCAAAACGTACAAATTGATAATTTCGGCAATGTGATCGCGGTTAAAGGAAGCGGTAAGACAAAGATCATGTTGGCCGCGCATATGGACGAGATAGGGTTGATGGCAAAGTATATAGATAATTCAGGATTTATTTATTTTATTAAGATCGGCGGATTTGACGACCGGATCTTGCCCGGGCAGAGAGTGGTTATTAAGTCCAAAAAGGGCGATATCACAGGTATTATCGGCACGCGCCCTGCGCATTTACAGAAGGAAGAAGAAAAGAAATCCCCTCTGAAGCATGAGGATATGTTTATAGATATCGGCGCTAAGAATAAAGATGATGCTTTAGGCAAAGTTAGTTTGGGGGATCAGATCATCTTTGAGCCTAACTGCGGATGTTTAGGGGAAGATATTTATTACGGGAAAGCAGTTGATGATCGCGTGGGTTGCTATATTCTTCTTAAGGCTTTTGAGAGGATTAATCCGCGTTGCCAGGTTTATGCTGTAGCTACCGCGCAGGAAGAAGTCGGTTTAAAAGGCGCGCGCACCTCTTCATTCAGGATTGACCCGGATTATGCTATTGCCATAGATACAACTATCGCTGGAGATACCCCGCAGGTCAAAGAAAACGAGACAGAGCTTAAATTGGGAGAAGGTGTGGCGATTACTTTGATTGAGGCCTCTGGAAGAGGGATTATTGTCAGCGAGAAAATGAAAGAGCTTTTGGTAAACACCGCTAAAGATAAAAATATTAAATACCAAATGTCTATTTTAGATGCAGGCATGACCGACGGGGCAATGATCTATATGAACAGGGAAGGCGTGGTAACTGGCGTCTTAAGCGTTCCAACGCGTTATGTGCATGCGCCTTCCGCGGTTTTTAGTTTAAAGGATGTCAATTGCGCAATAGAGCTTGTTGTGGCGGCAGTTGAGGCGATCGGATAATATGAGGCTTATTGTTTTATTAATTTGCGCGGTTTTATTGTCTTCCTGCGCGGCTGTTCCGGTAAGAAATAATTCTCCTATTGGGCCCGGAGGAAATTTTGTTTCTTTGCCTACTGCTATACCGCAGGGGACAGGCGCGTTATTTCATGTTGTAGCGCCAGGGGAAACCCTGTGGCGGATCAGTAAAATGTACGGCGCCTCAGTATCAGAGATTATGCGCGCCAACAATATTGAGTCCGCGCAAGGTTTGGCTGTGGGGGCCCGTCTGTATATTCCTCTTCCAAGAGCCATCAGGCCGGTTGTCCCGCTATATCCTTCGCATAAATGGCATTATATTATTGTGCATCACAGCGCCACGGATTCTGGAAACGCGCTTTCTTTAAACAATATCCACAACAAAAGAGGTTTTGCCGGTTTAGGGTATCATTTTGTTATTGACAACGGCACCTATGGCAAGAAAAACGGGCAGATTGAAGTTGCGCCCCGCTGGATCAAACAGCAGGATGGGGCGCATTGCCGCGCCAACAATATGAATTCGCGGGGGATCGGCATTTGTTTAGTAGGCAACTTCAGCAGAGAGAAGGTTTCATCCGAGCAGCTTGCTTCTTTGGTGTATTTAGTTAACACCTTGAAGCGCTATTACAATATCCCTTACCGCAATATCCTGGGGCATCGTCAGGTCCCTGGCGCCCGGACTGAATGTCCGGGAAATTATTTTCCTTGGCGAGAGTTTAAAAGGCAAATACAATAATAAACCCGCAACAAAAATAAAAAGATAAAGTTATGAAGAGATTACAAAGAAATATCCTCATTGTTTTCTGTTTGATGTCGGCTTTGTTCTTGGTTTGTTCCGTATATTATTATCAACAATATCGGGAAGCTTGCAGGGTTAAGCAGGTTTTGATATTAAGGCAAAAGGCATGGAACAGGCTAGAATCTGATATCCAAGATTCATTGCGCCGATTTAACGGCAAAGAAGGGGTATTTATTAAGGATTTAGAATATAATTGGGTAATAAGCGTTAATGCCGATCATAATTTCGCTTCGGCAAGCTTGGTTAAGGTCCCGATTATGGCCGCTTGTTTTCAGGCCATACAGCAGGGCAAGGTCAACCCTGAAGAAAAAATCACGCTTGAGGGCAGATTCAAGACAAACGGTTCCGGAGCGTTAAAGCAGATGCCCAATGGCTCTTCTTATAATTTTTGGCAGTTAATGGAATATATGATCACCCAAAGCGATAATACCGCAAGCAACATTATTATTGATAAGCTGGGCATGGATTATTTGGATAGTTATTTTAAAAGCATCGGTTTATCCGGGACTAATATTTCACGCAAGATGATGGATTTTAGTAAAAGAAGAAGAGGCATAGAAAATTATACTACCGCTTATGATATGGCGCGCATTTTGGAACTAATGTACAGAAGAAGGCTTATTAATGAGGCTGTCTCCAGGCAATCGCTTCAGTTATTGGCTCGCCAGAAAATAAATGACCGTATTCCCGCGCGGCTTCCTTCTGATGTTAAAGTGGCGCATAAAACCGGATTAGAAAGAAATGTCTGCCATGACGTAGGGATAGTTTTTACGCCATACGGAGATTTTTTGATCAGCGTCTTGGTAAAACATTCTGGCCCTGCCAAAGAAGCCAAAAGGCTTATTGCTGAGGTTGCTTTAAAGGCGTATAATTATTACGCGAATCTTCAATAATCCTAAGGCCCGAAGAAAATATGAAAAGAAATGATTGGATTTTACTGGCTGTTCTTGTTTTGGCATCTTTGTTGGCCTGCCGGGGCTTATTAAATGATAAATTAAATCTGGGGCATGATTCTGCCGCGGGTTTTATCCGCCAGGTGTCGCTATACCGTTGTTTTGGCGACGGGCAATTTATGGTCAGGTGGGTGGGTAATTTTAATTTTGGTTTCGGGTATCCGCTTTTTAATTTCTATCCGCCGCTTTTTTATTACGCCGCGCACGCATTCGTCCTTTTAGGCGTAGGGGTGGTCGCCTCTTTAAATATTGCTGCTGTATTTTTCTGGATTGTTTCCGCTGTGGGGATGTATTTATTCGCGCGGGAATTTTTCCCTAAGACAGGCGCTTTCTTAGCCGGTGTCTGTTATACCTTTGCCCCGTATCATATCGTGGATATCTATGTCAGAGGGGCGTTTGCGGAATTTAGTTCTTTTGCCGTGTTTCCTTTTATTCTTTTATCGCTGTATCGCTTAAGCCTTAAATCCTCCAAGGGGTATTTTATCCTGGCCGCTTTATCGGTGGCTGCTTTAAGCCTGTCGCACAATATTATGTGCATGCTGTTTTTTCCGGTAGCTTTTGTTTACGCAATCGTTTTATGCCGAAAGAATATCTTTTACTTGTTGTCCAGCATGATTACCGGTTTATCCTTAGGCGCGTTTTTTTGGCTTCCGGCGATCCTTGAGAAGAATTTTGTTCAGATCCATAATATGATCGGCGGGCGCTGGCAGTATATTAACCACTTTGTTTATCCCTGGCAGCTTATTTATTCTAAATGGGGTTATGGAGATTCTCTATCCGGGCCATACGACGGGATGTCTTTCCAAATTGGCCCCTTGCATCTTATTTTCTCAACTGTGGCAGTTTTTATGCTTTTAAGGATCTACCGTGTCTATCGGGAAACCTTCAGGCAGGTTTTATTTTTCCTTGGCCTTATGTTAGTATCATGTTTTTTTACTCTGACTGCCTCTTCTTTCTTCTGGGAGAAAATACCCATGCTTTCATATGTTCAATTTCCCTGGCGTTTTTTAACCCTTGTTACTTTAAGCGCGTCTTTTTTAGCCGCCGGCGTGTCTTTGATCGCCCAAAACAGGATTATGCGCTTTGTAAATATATTCTTAGCGGTTCTTGTGGTTGTGGCTAATATTTTTTATTGCCAGGTAAACACTACCAAGCCTTTATGGAACAGTGATTGGCTTAATGTTGGTGATGTAAGAGAGCTTTTGGATTACATGCATCTTCCCGATGCCAAGGAATATACTCCTATCTGGGTAAAACAGATGCCCAGGAAACCGCATCAGGATTCCATATTTTCTTCTTCCGGGCAGGCAAACTTACAGGTTTTGGACAAGCAGGGCATTTCTTCTCTTGAGAAATTATTTTCAGTATCCTGCGCTTCAAAAACCAACGCCTATTATGATGTTTTTTATTTTCCCGGCTGGCAGGTTTGGATAGATGGGGCAAAAACAGAAGTTTGGGCAAGCTCTCCCAACGGGCTTATTGAATTTATGATCCCCGCAGGGGTTCATAGCATCAGGATAAAATTCGGCTATACTCCGGTGCGCGCCATAGCTGTAACAGTTTCCTGTTTAGCGCTTATATTTATTTTTATTCTTGGGCTTTCAGCATTCTATTTCCCAAGAAGAAATGTTGCATAAGCTGTCGGATGTGATAAAATTAGGAAAATATCGGGAACATTTTTTTTAATAAACAGGGGATGAGCAATCATGGAAAATATTAAGTTTGATTTTAACAATATGTTTGAAATAAATGTTGGTGAACACGGAGTTGGCCTTGGCGACATAGAAGAATTAAAAGAGGCTTGCCAGCAAGCTGTTCGGCATTTGGATAAAGTTTTTTTGAATCCTCAAGATAAGCTTAATCTCTCGCTTGCCTGGATTGATCTTCCTTGTCAATCAGCTGAAATTATTGCCAAGACCAAGAAGCTGGCAGCAGAAATCAATAAAAAATACGAAAATGTTATTTTCTTAGGCATTGGAGGGTCATATCTGGGCCTGAAAGCTGCTTCTGACGCGCTTACAAGCGCTTATTACAATGATTTCTCTTCTTTAAGAAAGAAAAAACCCCGGGTATATTTTGAAGGCAATAATCTCGACCCCCAGACTTTAAGCGTTTTATTAAAAAGCCTTAAGGCCAAGAAGACCTTTGTGGTAGTTATCTCCAAGTCTGGAGAGACTACGGAAACCAAGGCCGCTTTTTCTGTGGTGCAGGCGTGGTTAAAGAAGAATGCCGGCCCTAAATACCTCCGGCAGATCGTGGCTATTACTGACCCTTCATCCGGGGCATTGCGCAAGAAAGCAGATATGGCTAATCAGAAAGATCCGGATAGTTTCAGAAGCTTAGACTTGTTAAAAGGCGTGGGAGGAAGATTCTCGGAGTTTAACATGGGTTTGTTGCATTTGGCGGTTTGCGGGATAAATATGGAAGAAGTTTTATCTGGAGCAAGGGATATGTTCAAGCGCTGCCAGAATAAGCAAGTTTTACAGAATCCCGCCTACATGTACGCGCTTTTGCATTATATACTTTACAAAAAGAAGGATAAGTTTATCGCTATTATGATGCCATTTGCCGAGACTTTGAAATCAACCGCTGATTGGTATAGCCAGCTTTTAGGCGAAAGCCTGGGTAAAAAATACGCGCGTAAGATAATTGTGAATAATGACGGCACGGAAAACTGGCAGATGGATAAAGACAAACTGGTGAATGTGGGCAGGACTCCTGTTTCTTGCCGCGGGACCAATGACTTGCATTCCATACAGCAGAATAATATAGAGGGCAGAAACGATAAAGCGGTTACTTTTATCAAAATAGAGCGTTTTAAGAATGATATTAAGCTTCCCGTGAATAAGGATATCCTTGATGGAAAATCTTATGGCAGCCTTCTCTCTTTGGCGCAGGAAGCTACCCAGTGGGCGCTGGTGAGAGAAAAGCGCCCGAATTGCACGGTTATTTTACCTGAGATAACCCCATATTATTGGGGGGCGCTGCTGGCCTTCTTTCAGATTTCAATTGCTTTTGAAGCAGAGCTTCTGGGTATCAATGCCTTTGACCAACCGGGGGTAGAGGGCTATAAGAATTATATGTATTTTAAATTGGACAAACCAGGGCTTTGTGAGGCGGTTAAAGAACAGATAAGAAATAACCCGCTTGTCAAGAAGCCGGAATTCATTCTTTAGTTTTCCAAAAAAATTTATGTTCAAAAAGATCAAACTGGCGCTTATTTTTTTACTGGCCGTTATTCTTGCCTTAACTTTTTGTTTTTTTTACCTGGATAGGGTGTACCTGCCTACCAAAATAAAATCCGCCATTATTGAAGCCAGCCAAAACGTAACCGGGAAAAAAGTAAGCTTAAGTTCGTTAAAGCTTAATATTTTTAGAGGGATAGTTTTAACGGATTTTAAGATATTTGATGACAGCCGCACCTATATATATCTTCCCAAAACCTATATAAGCTTTTTTATCTTTCCTATCCAAAAGAGAATCGTTATTTCTTCGGTGCATCTTCTTAATCCGCAAATATGGGTTTCTCGCGATAAGTTCGGCGGCATCGATATTTTATCTTTATTCACAAATGCTTCAGCAAATAAATTTTCTTCGAGCGCGCTTAATTTTGTAGTGCGGAAAATGGTTATTTCTAAAGCGCGGGTTGATTTTAAAGACAATATGTTTCAGCCCGTGTTCAATAAGCAAATCGAAGATTTAGATTTAACCGTTTACCTGTCCCTTCCGGCAAGCGTTAAATTTCGCGGGCAGGCGGTAATTTCATCTTTGGTCTCCTTTTCCGGGCAATACCGCATCCCGCAGAAAGATCTATCCGCGCATGTTGATTTAGATAATTTTGACCTTGCGCAATTTGCTGTTTACATGGATGCCTTGGGTATCAAGCTTAAAAACGGCATCTTAAGCTCAAAGGCAGACCTGCAGTTTAAAGAAGGGATTTTAAGCGCCAATTTAAATTTCTCTGCGGCTAAGTTTAATTTTATTAAAGATAAACTGGGTTTTGACGCGTCTTTTTCCGGGGATACCAGCATTAAATACGGCCTTGCAGATAAACAATTAAGCTATGCCGGTAAGGCGCGCATCCAGGATGCCAGTATTACCGGTATAGACCATATAGGCCGTTTGGATAACTTTTCTTGTAACGCCCAATTTGATGATAAGCAGGCGGTATTAAAAGGCATTAATGCTTCTGTTTCGGGTGTTCCTTTTCAGGCAGAGTTAAAACTGGATAATAGCCTTCAGGCGCCAGCTTTTGATTTAAAGCTTAATTCTTCTTTTGGCATGGCGCTATTGCAGGACGCTTTAAACAATAAATTTAAGATTACCGCTATTTATAAAATGGATGGCGATGCGGTATTGGCCTGTCAAGTGTCATCTGTGCTGCCGCTTTCTTTAGACAGGCTTAAAGTAACCGGCGCTTTAGATTTAAAGGATGTGAACATCAAGCAAGAAAAGCTGCCAGCTGCTATTGAAAAAGTAAATGGCAGGATAAATTTTACGCGGGATAGCCTGCAATGGGATAATTTAAGATTCGGCTATATGAATAAGGCCTGTCAGTCTTCGGGTTCAATCTTAAGCCTGTCAAGCCCGTCGGGAATTATATCAATATCATCTGCGGATCTGTCGGCAGTCGCAGAATTTGCTTCCAGCGGCAAGGTTTTGGTTTTGTCAAAATTCAAAGCCCGGTATTCTAATTCTGAGGTATCAGCTTCTGGCTCATTTGATCTTTCTCAGGCGGTTGCCCTTGCCGGAGTAAGAGCAACAGCTTCGGTAGATTTAAAAGATATAATTAATGTTGTTCCGCTTGCATTAAAGCCGCAGCTTGAAAAAGCCTCTTTAAATGGCAAGGCAGAGGTATTGTTTGAGTTAAACGGCTATTTAAATGCCCTGCCCAAAGCTTCCCTTAAAATGGATATAAAAACTTCTCCAGTTTCTCTTTATGGAATAAAATTAGATGGCCTGCAGGCAGTTTATGCTCAAAATTCCGGTATGGGAAAGTTTTCTGACCTCGTAGCTTTTCTATACGAAGGTAAAATAACTGGCACGGCAACAGTAGATTTGCGTGAGGCATCCATGCCGTTTTCTTTGCGCGCAGTTATTGATAATGTAAAGCTTGAGCGTTTAAAGATGGACACCCAAGCCAAGGATTCTGACCTGTCCGGGCTTTTATCCGCTCAGTTTGAATTGGCCGGAAAAGGCAATGATCTGCAAAATATAGAAGGCGCGGGAAGGGTTTTAGTCTATAACGGTAAACTTTGGAATCTAAATTTGCTTAAGGGCATAGGCAAGCTTTTATTTACCACTGATTTTACGAACGTAGTTTTTACCCAAGGCGGATGTGATTTTATCGTGGGTAAACAAAAGATATCAACGGATAATTTGATCCTTATCAGTAATTTGGCTACAATTAAAGGAAATGCCCTGATTGGCTTTGATTCCTCCCTGGATGCTTCTTTAAATGTGGAGATTTCTCCCGATGCCCCCTTAACCGGCGGCATACGCGATATTACTACCGCGATATTAGGGCAGGCTACGCGTTTTGGCTTGATTACTATAGGCGGAACGCTCAAAGAGCCAAAATATAAGTTTAAGCCGGCAGTCGGATCAATAATTAAAAGTTTTACGGACATATTCTTTAAATCCCAGTAGCCCATGGAAAAAAGCAAAGTATATTTTGTTTCAGTGTTAGATAAACAGGAAAAGCGGGATATTCTGGCCAAATTTAACCGTTTGCTTAAAGCCAGCGCGGTTTTGGATTTTATCCGTTCAGGCGCGAAAGTAGCGTTAAAACTGCATTTTGGCGAAGAAGGCAATACTGGTTTTGTTAAGCCGGAATATGTGCGCGCGGTTTCTGATATGATCAAAGAAAAGAAAGCCCTGCCGGTGGCGGTTGATACCAATACCCTTTATTGCGGAAGAAGAGTGAAATCCGAAGAGCATCTGTTGCTGGCCAGAGAACACGGCTTCTTTCTGGAAAATATCCATGCCCCTGTTGAAATAGGCTGCGATAAAAGCACAGAGGTTGTTATTAACAAAAAATATGTCAAAGAGGCAAAAATTTCCTCATTTTTTAATGATGTGGATGCCTTAGTGGATATCGCGCATTTTAAGGGGCATATTATGACTGGTTTTGGCGGGGCCTTGAAAAATATCGGCATGGGCTGCGCTTCTCGAGAGGGGAAATTAGCGCAGCATTCAGATTTGTGCCCTGTGGTGCATAAAGATTCTTGTATTGTTTGTGGACATTGTGTAGATGTCTGCCCTGTCAAGGCAATAAGCTTAAATAAAGATTCGGCTGTTATAGATCAGAAGCTTTGCATTGGCTGCGCCAGTTGTATCGCGGTTTGCCCTAAAAAAGCCATTGATGTGAAATGGGAATCTGGCAGTTCCACAATCCAGGAAAAGATGGTAGAATATGCCTTCGCGTTGCTTAAGGGAATGTCTAAACCGGCGTGTTTTATTAATTTTGCTTTAAAGATCACCAAGGAATGTGATTGCCTGGCCAAGGATGACCCCAGCATCTGTCCGGACGTAGGGATATTTGCTTCAAGTGATCCGGTAGCAATAGATAAGGCCTGTTTTGATTCAGTTTTGAAGAAATCCGGAGAAGATGTTTTTAAAAAGGCCCATCCCGAGAGAGACGCCTTGCGGCAATTGGAATATGCCCAAAAGCTCGGGCTTGGCAGCCTTGATTATGAATTAGCGGAGATTAAATAGATGTTAATTTTCTTGATTTCAATTTTTGTTTTCGGCGTAGGCTTGGCAATCTACGGGTTAATGATGCCTGCCGGCAAAGCATCTGTAAAAAAGGCGCGGCGCGAAAAAAGCGTTGAAGACGGCATTATCGCTAAAGAGCAGAAAATATTGCGCCTTCAGGAGGAATTGGATAAAACCCGCTCAGAGCTTGATAAATCTAATACTAATTTTCTTTCTATGCAGGCTAATCTTGATCGCCTTCAGACGGTTGAATCCCAGATGAATATAGAGATTAAACGCAGGGAAGAGTGGATCAAGAAAGAAGGGGAAGAGATAACACGCCTTCAGGAAGAAAATCAGTCGGTAAAGAAAAAGTTTACCGATAGAGAAAAAGAGCTTCAGGATAATTTTACCCGCAATGTAGAGTTAAGCCGCCAGATGAATGATATGAGTTTGGATATGAACTCGCTTGTTAAAGATAATAAGAATAAATCCGACCAGATTGAATCTATGAAACATCAGATAGAGCGGCATGCCAAGACGATCAAGGAAAAAGATATATTAATTTCGCAGCTTCGGGAGAGGGAAAAGTTAAGCGAATGGGTGCCCAAGCAGGATTTTAATAATCTTAATGAGGAATATACCGGCCTTGAGAAAGAGCTTGATGCTAAAGAAGAAAAGATCAAGAAACTGGTTGACGAAATAATGGCGCTTAAAAATCAATTGAATAGCCGCGCCCAGTTTGAAGCGCCGCAGGAAGAGCCCCTAAAACAAGAGATCTCTTGCGAGCAAGCAGCTAAAGAAGAAAGCCCGGCCGGCCAAGAGAATATCAGGCAAGTTGATGTTGAACCTGCCAAGCCGCAAGAGCCGGTTGTGCGGCCAGAGGAAACGCAAGAAGATTCCCCTGTAAAGCCGCAAGAAGCTGTTTCTGAAGAAGATGTTTTAATTCCGGAACCAAATTTTAAATTAGAAGATCTAAGAAATATTGGGATCATGGCGCATATTGACGCTGGCAAGACTACCCTTACGGAGCGCATTCTTTTTTATACCGGCAGATCTCATAAGCTCGGAGAAGTGCATGATGGTAAGGCCCAGATGGATTGGATGAAGCAGGAGCAGGAAAGAGGCATTACCATTACCGCAGCGGCGACTACTTGTTACTGGAATAAAAACCGGATTAACATTATTGATACTCCCGGCCATGTGGATTTTACAGTAGAGGTGGAGCGGTCACTGCGCGTATTAGACGGGGCGGTTGCGGTTTTCTGCGCCGTAGGAGGGGTAGAGCCTCAGTCAGAAACCGTCTGGAGGCAGTCTAATAAATATAATGTTCCGAAGTTAGCTTTTGTAAATAAGATGGACAGGACAGGCGCTGATTTCTACGCGGTGTTAAAGGCAATAGAAGAAGATTTGGAAGCAAATGCGGTGGCGATTGTTTTGCCTGTGGGAGCGGAAGATAATTTTAAAGGCATTATTGATTTGATAGAGATGAAGGCCTATGTTTATAAAGAGCAAGACGCGCAGGGTAAGAATTTCAATATTGAAGAAATCCCCGAGGAATATAAAGAAAAGGCCAAAGAATACCGCCATATTTTGTTGGAAAAAGTTTCTACCTGTGACGAAGAATTGACCAAAAAATATCTGGAGAATGCAGAAAGCATTACTAATGACGAGCTGATCAAAGTTATTCGTAAGGCCACCATTGCCAATAAACTAATTCCAGTCTTGTGCGGAGCAGCTTTTAAGAATAAGGGGATACAGAAACTGCTTGATTCTGTGGGGATGTTTTTACCTTCCCCTTTAGATCTGCCTGCGGTTAAAGCGCATGATGTTTCTAACCCGGAAACTCTTATAGAGCGCCATCCGGATTTTGAAGAGCCGTTTACAGGCTTGGCATTTAAGATCCAGTCTGATCCGCACATGGGAAAATTAGTTTATGTGCGCGTGTATTCAGGGGTCTTGCGAACCGGCACTTATATATTAAACGTGCGCAAAGATAAAAAAGAGCGCGTGGGAAGAATTGTGCGCATGCACGCTAATCAGCGCGAAAATATTGATTATGCCTACGCCGGCGAGATAGTGGCCTTGATCGGTTTATCAGATGCCACAACCGGAGACACTCTTTGTGCCCCTAAGAATCCCGTGCTTCTGGAGGCGATACAATTTCCTATCCCAGTTGTTTCTTTGAGTATTTCTCCCAAAACCCGGGCAGACCAGGATAAGCTTGGCAGGGCTTTGGCTCGTTTGTCCGATGAAGACCCAACTTTTATCGTATCCAGCGATGAAGAAACTCAAGAGACGCTTCTTACCGGCATGGGGGAATTGCACCTTGAGATTATTGTGGACCGGCTTAAAGTAGAATTTGGCGTGGACGCTATTGTGGGCCAGCCGAAGGTTGCTTATCGGGAGACTGTTACTGAAACCTTTAAGGCCGAAGGCAAATACATCCGTCAAACCGGAGGCCGCGGCCAGTATGGGCATGTAGTTATTGAAATAGCTCCCTTGGGTCCGGCAGGAGGTTTTGAATTTGTGGACGCCATAAAAGGCGGGGCGATCCCAAGATCTTTTATTCCGTCGGTAGAGAAGGGCGTGAAAGAGGCAATGCTCAAGGGCGTTTATGTGGGGTATCCGGTTGTTGATATCAAAATTACCTTAGTGGACGGTTCTTTCCATGAGGTAGATTCTTCGGAGCTTGCTTTTAAGATTGCCGCCAGCATGGCTTTCAAAGACGCGGTGATGCACTCAAAGCCGGTGTTATTGGAGCCTTATATGTCGCTTCAAGTCTCTACTCCTGATGAGTACACTAATAGTGTTATCGGCTATATCTGCTCCAGAAGAGGCAAGATCCTGAATATGGATGCCAAGGGTAAACAAAAGTTGATTTCCGCGGATGTCCCATTAGGGGAAATGTTTGGTTATGCCACAGCCTTTCGTTCTTTATCAAGCGGCAGGGCCAACAGCTCTATGGAATTTAAATGTTATATGCAGGCCCCGCAGGAAATCGCCGCCAAATTAATAGAGGATAGAGAGAAGAAGAAACAATCTTAGTTTTTACAATAATTATTGTGGAATCCGTTTTTTTTGCTATAATACTAAGAACGAAAGGAGAAACAAATGGCTATACTGGGGATAATAATGTCTTTGATGCTGCCTACAACAATAATTTTATCTGTTTTATTTCTGGTGTTAGTTGCTTTAAGCAAGACCGAAGATAAAAGGTTAAAAGTTTTAGGCATTGTGTCTGTTGTTTTTATCGGTATGTCAGTTGTCCTTTTTGCGGCAAGTATTATTCAGGCGTTCGCGCCGCGAGCTTCTTATCAGCAGGATAAGACAATGCAAAGAAGGCCCGCGCCTATGCAGCAGCAGGTTCCGCAAGCGCCCAAGGTGCCTGTGCCTGAGCAGAAATAAATTTATGCCCAAGAAAGTTTTGTTGGTTGATGACGAGAAGCTTTTTATTCGCATGCTTGAGCCTAAGCTTAAGGAGCGCGATTTTCAGGTTGTTATCGCAAACAGCGGTCAGGAAGCGTTAGATAAGATCGAGCAGGAGAAGCCGGATCTGGTGCTTTTGGATATTATGATGCCGCAGATGGACGGTATAGAAACTTTAAGGCGTATCCGCCAGGGCGACCAGAATCTGCCGGTTTTCATGCTTACCGGCCTTACTAATGATGAAAACTTCAGAAGCGCTAATAACCTGAAAGCTTCGGGCTTTATTGTTAAAGTAAACGAAATAGACCAGCAATTAGAGCATATCTCAAGTATTGTGCGCCTATCGGAACGTTTCTCAGGGCAAGTTACTAAGTGAAGCTTTTGATCCGCGTTAAGCCCAATTCCAGAAAAGAAAAAATAGAAAAGATCAAAGACACAGAATTGCGCGTTTGGGTAAACCAGCGCGCGCATGATGGCCTTGCCAATTCCGGCCTGGTAGAGCTTTTAAGTTCTTACTACGGCCTGCCAAAATCCCGCATCAATATTCTTAAGGGGCGTACCTCTAAAACTAAAGTTGTAGAAATAATAGAATATTAGCATAGTCATTAATGCTTACTAACAGGCAGTTGATAAGAATGAGAATTGAGTATGAGCATAGTGGGTATGGGGTTAGGATTAGAATCAGGATAAAATTCGTAGAAAGATAAAAGTTACCGAAGTGTTACTTCAATGGTATTTATTGTTTTATTGCAGGCCTTGAGGAATTCCCGGCGTGGAATTCTTACTTTAGGATAACCGCCCTGGGCATTAATGAGCGCGCCGTTTATTTTCACGGAATCTATTTTGTAATCTTTAGAATCTCTATCTTCAGTATTAACAAAAACAACCCTGATCCTTTTATCCGCAAAAGTGATTTCTATGGAAGCCTTTTTATCCTTATTAAATTGTGCCAGGGCCAATTTTGGGGCAATCAGCAGGTCTCCATATTCACCGCGGACTCCGAAATTCTGGGTTACAAGAGTAAAGACAAACCAGCTTGCCGAGCCGGTCAGATAACTGTACATTCCCCTGCCTTGGGCGTTAAAATATTCCGGCAGGCAGGGATAGATCTTGCTTTTTTCTGTATTAAGCGCCATCTGGTAAATGCAGTAGAGCACTTCAAAAGCTTCTCTATCAAAACCCTCTTTGTATAATGCGTAACTGAACATTACCGTCATATGGTTAAAGAATGCGCCATTTTCCTTTTCTCCGTAAATAAAAGAAAATGCCCTGCCTAATTCCGGCATCTGGCGTTTGAAATCCGTATTAAGATGCCAGCCTTTAAGCTTCTTATCCCGTAAATATTTTATAGAATTATTAAAGAGGGTCTTGATCTGCTCTTTTGTGGCAAGCCCGCTTAATACCGGGAATACTTGGGCTGTCAGGCTCATCCGTAATACGTTATTAACCTTTCCCTCGCAGCGCCGGGAATTATTGTCGTAATATCCGTTAAAGAATCCGTCTTTGAGCCACTCGTTATTTCTTATATTCTGGAAAATAAAATCTGCCTTTTTATTTAGATCGCGGATCAGGTCTTCTGTCCTGATAGCAATAGTTTCTCCGCTTAAATGTCTTTGTGTTTTATCAAGGTATTCTTTGAGAAGCAGGTTTTTCTTCTTCGAATCGCCGTAATCAACCGATCTTCCAGATAGGCAATCAAGAAGCACCTTTAACTCTTTGAATATAACGATTTCTTTTATTTTGTTTTCTTCAAGCATATTAACGATACTTTTTAAATTGGCCGCGTACATGCTCGTAAAACACACGCTTTCGCCTTTAGCAGAGGCCATATCAAGGCCGTCGTTCCAGTCGGCGTTTTCCAAACGTATATGGTTATGAATGCCGGTATTAAAGAACTGGGTTAGGTTTTGCACTAAGATATGCTCTAAGATGGTCCCGTAGTAGGTTTTGTGTTTTTTGGTTTTTAATGTGTTTGTTTCCTTGTTATTCCATGATAGGTCTATTTGTTTCCCGCGGCAAAGCTGGCGGTCGCGCCAATAAGGTATTTTCTGAAAAAGAATTTTTATATCTTGGGTTTGGTGGATATAAAAATGCGTCGTCAGAAGCGGCCATGCCCCGTGGTCCATCCAGGTGCGGCTTATATTATTGCGGTCGCAGATGAATTCTGCTTCTTTCTGCCCGATGATAGTGGCATTAGACCCGTCAACGCGCACGCCCTTAAAGTTATTAATAAGCATCCCCCGCGTAGCGTGTCCTCCTGTTAGGGACAATGACAGGCAATCCTGCCATAAATCGCGCCATCCTCTTCCGCCTTTGCCGTAATCAAAATCCGGCAGGAAAGAGCATCCGTAAATCTTGCGCAAGGTTGGCTGGATAGTTACCCAGGAAAACCATTTATCAAAATCTGCGTTGGCAGTCTGGATTTTTATTTTTGCGCTTTCTTTCTGCCAGAAGGCGCAATTTTGCTTGAGGGCAAAAGCTACCTTGTTAAGGGAATTGAATTTCTTGAAGATAGAAGAGATGTCTTTATTTCTTTTAGCTATGCCAAAAACTATAATATAAGAAAATGATTTTTTGGGTTTTAAGCTGCAGCGGGAGAATTTAAGCGCCCCCATGGCCTCTTTTCCTTGCGAGGGAAAATCTTTGCGGCTGGGCAGGTCCTTTACGACCGCCATAGGCGCTTCTAAATCTGAAGCATCGCCGCAGAATTCTTCCTCTGAGGGGTAAATATGCCGGGCCGGTTTACCCGAAGCGTCTGTGCCAAGCACAAAATAAGAAAGCGTGTTTGATTTATGCCCTGATTCATCAAAGGCCAGCGTAGGCTTAAGTATCACCCCGTATTTATTTACCTCTATTCTGTTTAAGAGTGAAGTTACATGACGGTGGTCGCGCAGGTTGTCTGCGCTTCTGCCATAAAGCGGTATTGCCGCGGTGGGGGTAAAGGCAATATTCTTTCGGGAGATATTGGTTATTTCAACAAGCATTATTTCAACTTGTTGGTCAATCGGGACAAAAGAGGTTATAGCTGCTTTTAAGCCAATAGCGGGATTCTCTCTTGAGGCTTTGTGCCAGAGAAGTCCCGCCTCTATTTTTAATTTATCTTTTTTGGTGGTTGCTAAATCTTTGGAAACTCCTGTAGCTGACCAGATTTTATCTGGACGGATATACGCCCAGAAATTACGGCTTGCGCGCGAAGAAGTTAAGTTGATCCGCGACACCGGCTCAAGCAAAAAGCAGTTATTTCTTATTTTAGCGTCACCGTGAAGATCCGGGGTGATGCTGGAGGCGAAGGCAAGCTTGTTGCAAAGCGGGAAATAGAGCTGTTTTATGCCTTCTGCCCCAAATGAAGAAAAGCCGCAGTTATTTTCGTTAAATTGCCACAAATTGTTCTTCATAGGTGTTTTAATTTAGCATAAGAGGGTGGCTTTTGCAAGGGCTTTATGTTATAATACGAACTCATGTATAGAAAATTAAAGTGTAAATTTAAAGCGGTTTTATTTGATATGGATGGGGTTATCACCAACACCATGCCCTATCATTTTAAGGCCTGGAAAGAAGTTCTTTTAAATATCGGGATCAAGGCGTCTTGTTTCGATGTCTATAAGCGGGAAGGACAGGATGGTTTAAGCACCTTAAGGACTTTGTTCCAAGAAAAAGGCCTTAAGTTTGACTTGCGCCAGGCGCAAGATATTTTAAGGCGCAAAGAAGAGCTTTTTAAGCGTATTGTGCGCATAAAATTTGTCCCGGGAAGCCGTAGTTTTGTGCGCAATCTGCACAAGCACGGGTTTCTTCTGGGCTTGGTTACCGGAACCTCGCGCCATGAGATGGAAAGAATACTTCCGCGGGATTTGCGGGATTTGTTTTGTGTTACGGTTACTGGCGATGAAGTTAAGAAAAGCAAACCCAACCCGGAGCCTTTCTTAAAAGCGTTTGGCAAATTGGTTTTAGCCAAGAAAGATGTGGTAGTAATTGAAAACGCGCCCTTTGGCATTGAGGCGGCGAAGAAAGCAGGGTTGCGCTGTATTGCGTTAGAGACTTCGCTTCCGCGTTATTATTTGAAAGGCGCGGATATGGTTTTTAAATCTTTTACCCAGCTTAAAAAAGCGGTGTGTGAATTATGAAATTTGATAAAAACAAATTCTTGCTTGAGTTCGCGCGGCAGTTAGCTTTTTTATGTGAGCAGAGGATAAAATTTTGCCATGGCCACGCGGTTTCCGTTTGCAATATCAGCATGCTTATTGGAAATCATATGAAGCTTGGCAAAGAAAAACTTCGCAAGCTTCAGTTGTCCGCTCTCTTGCATGATGTCGGCAAAATTGCGGTCAGGGACACGATATTAAATAAGGCAACTTCGCTTGAACTTGAAGAATACGAAGAAGTAAAGAAACACGCTTTATTGGGCGCAGAGATGATCAAGAAAATAAAGGCTTTAGAAGATATATCAGGGATTGTGCGCCAACATCATGAGCATTTTGACGGTATGGGGTATCCGGATTGCTTAAAGAAGGAAAAGATACTTATCCAGGCGCGGATTATTTCCGTGGCAGACGCCTTTGATGTTATTACCTCTGTTTCATCATACCGCAAGCCTTTAAGCCGCGCGCAAGCCTTGGCGGAAATAGAGCATAACGCCCGCAGGCAATTTGACCCGCAAGTGGTTTGTGCCTTTAAGGAAGTTTGCAATACCGCGGCGATATGATAGATTTCTTAAAACTCTTGCAATATATGTAATAATTTATATAATAATACCTATATTTTAAACAGAGGAGTGTATGCGCAATATTTTCTACGGAAAAATTCAAGAGATTATCAAGAAAGACAGCCGGTACAAATCAGATGCCTATGAATTTATGATGCAGGCATTATGGTTTACCCAGCGCAAATTCAAGAAAAAGGGGCACGTGTCCGGAAGAGAACTTCTTGGCGGAATTAGAATATACGCTTTGGATATATACGGCCCCATGGCCAGGACTGTTTTTGCGCATTGGGGCGTTACCGAAACAGCGGATTTCGGAAACATCGTTTTTAATATGATCGAGCAGGGGCTTTTAAATAAGACTTCCGAAGATTCTCTGGATGATTTTAAGGATGTCTATGATTTTAGTGATGCCTTTGACGCTTTTAAGGATTTCTCTCTGCACAGGCCTGCATTTGGGCAGAAGAATAAAGCCGCTATTAAATCCCAAAAAACATCTCCTGTAAAACCGGCGTTATTAAAGCCGAATCTGGCGCAGAAAAACTTTAATTAAATGAAGCACTATAAAGAATACCTTTGGTTTGAAACCCAAGCCCGCCAAGATTTCATTAATATAACTTCTTCTGTCCAGGCAGCTATCGATAAAAGCAAAATAAAAGAGGGCTTGTGTTTGGTCAATGCCATGCATATTACATCAAGCGTCTTTATAAACGATGATGAATCCGGCCTGCATAAAGATTTTTCTGTTTGGCTTGAGAAATTAGCCCCCTTTGGCAAAGATAAATATCAACATAACTTAACCGGCGAAGATAACGCCGACGCGCATCTTAAAAGAACTATTATGGGCCGCGAGGTGGTTGTGGCAATAAGCTGCGGCAAGCTGGATTTCGGGCCATGGGAACAGATTTTCTACGGCGAGTTTGACGGGCAGCGCAAAAAGAGGGTTTTAGTCAAAATCATAGGAGAATAGATGAAGGTGCGCGTTTACTATCACGATACGGATTGCGGGGGCGTGGTCTATTACGCCAATTACCTAAAATATATGGAGCAGGCGCGTACTGAATTCTTAGAGAGCCGCCAGATAAATATGAAGGCCTTGGTAGAGCAGGGCACATATTTTGTGGTGGCGCATCAGGAAATAGACTATAAACTGCCTGCGCGCTATGGGGATATTCTGGAGATTTCATCAAGGCTTATTAAAATATCAACAGTGAAATTGGAATATGAGCATGAAGTTAATAACCAAAATGGCCAGCTTGTTTGTAAGGGCAAGGCAGTCTTGGTCTGCGTGGACAGCAGCATAAAGCCCAAAGCCATACCAGAAGATATTAAGAGCAAGCTTGGGGGTTAGCGATGGATATGCTTGAAAAAATTAAAACCCGCCGCAGTATCCGGGAATATCAAGACCGGCCTATTCCTAAAGGCGACATAGAGAAGATTATTGATGCCGCGCGTTTTGCCGCTACCGCAAGAAACGTCCAGCCTTGGAAGTTTGTGGCGGTGTTTAATAAGGAAACCTTAAGAAAGATCGCAAGTTTTTCCCAGAACGGCGAGTTTATTAAAGGCGCTGCTTTATGCATCGCGGTATTTTGCGCGGATACCAAGTATTATCTTGAAGATGGTTGTTCTGCCACGGTGAATATAATGCTTGCGGCAGCTTCTTTAGGTATAGGCTCTTGCTGGGTTGCCGGAGATAAAAAAGATTATTGTCCGCAAGTCTGTTCTCTTCTTAAAGCTCCTGTGGAGTTTAAATTGGTCAGTTTAGTTTCTTTAGGGTATCCTGCCCAAAAGGATAGTTTTGTCTTAAAAGATAAACTCCCGGTATCGGATCTATTACGTTGGGAGCATTTCTAAGCCTCTATGAATCAACTTAAATCTATTGTTGTCTTCAGCCACGCCGGTTGCCTGCTGCCATTTTTAATTTTCTTCAATCTTTTTTTTGGGCTTTTCTTCTTTAACCCTTTGTTATGGATACAGATAGAGTTATTTCTAGTCTTAATATTCGTTTTGGTTACGAAAATATTTACCAGAAAGATATTCTCTAATAGTCCCTTTTCGTCTGGCCATCCCCGTTCAAAAGGGGTAATTGATGTAGAGGCAGAGGTTGACCCCGCCGAACCTGACCGTAAACAGCTGCATTAAATCATTGTCCCGCAGAGGATTAGCTCAGTGTCTTGAAATGCTTTGCCTTATGTGCTATACTTTGCTACAGCCACTGGCAGGATGTTGCGGTTTATAAGCCGTAACCCCGAACCCGAAAGATTTTCTTGGAGTTTAATCCTGGCGTCGGGGCAAAAAGGAGTGGTCAATGGGATTTGCAGGCTAAGTCTATAGTAAGCGAGGCTTTTTATCCAAAGCTTCGCTTTTTTTATTTTAAGCTTATGGTTAATTATAATTCTAGAAAATTAGCGATTTCGCAGAGAGAATCAGCCTGCCAGGATAAAAATGATATTTTTTCCTGGTATAACTCTGATTGGGAATTCTGGCTGGACACCCAAAATCATATAATCTATTCTTCTTTGCAGGCAGAGAGAATAAGCGGCTATCAGGCGCAAGATTTTGAGAAAGACCCCGGATTTTTCTTAGGCATTATCCATCCGCAAGACCGTCAGATTTTTGTCAGCCACAATTGTTCTTGTGCTAAGGTTGGTTGCACAGAAAATATAGAATTCAGGATTATTCATCGCGACGGCAGCATCCGCTGGATTTCTCACGTCTGTCAGCCTCTTTATGGCAGTGACAACGTTTTATTGGGCCTGCGCGCGATCAACCACGATATAACCGAGAGAAAAGCAAAAGAGAGAGAATTAGAATTATACCGTGAACAGCTGGAACTTCTGGTTAAAGAACATGATTTTAAGCTTACTGAAGAAATAAAACAGCGCAAGAAGATAGAAAAAGATTTAATTACTCTGAGTAAACGGATTGAATTTATTTTAGGCGCCAGCCGCACAGGTTTAGATATTATTGACTCCGATTATGTTGTGGTTTATGTTGATCCTGAATGGGCCAAGATTTACGGAGATTGCTCTGGCAAGAAATGCTACCAGTATTTTATGGGGAAAGACAGCCCCTGTCCGGGTTGCGGCGTGGCGCAGGCGCTAGAAAAGAAGTGCGCAGTTGTCACAGAGGAAATCTTAGTCAGGGAAAATAACCGTCCTATCCAGGTAACAAGCATTCCTTTTCAATCTGCCGAAGGTAAATGGATGGTCGCGGAAGTCAATGTTGACATAACTAAGCGTAAAGAATTTGAGGAAAAACTAAGGCAGACAGAGACTCAGCAAAAAGCCATCCTGAATAATATCCCCGATATCGCTTGGCTTAAAGACCACGAAAGCCGATTTATCGCGGTAAACCAGCCTTTTGCCAATGCCTGCGGATTTTCCGTGGAACAGATAATCGGTAAAAGCGATTTTGATGTCTGGCCTAAAGAATTGGCAGAAAGATACCGCAGCGACGATCAGGAAGTAATGTCTACCGGATGCCGTAAATGCGTGGAAGAGCCGTTAGCGGATAAAGAAGGTAAAATCAAGTGGATTGAAACTATCAAGACTCCTATCTATGGGCAGGAGGGCCAGATCTTAGGCACAACCGGTATTGCCCGGAATATCACCGAGCGCAAATTATCCGAAGAAGCGCTTAAGAAGTATCAGGGCAGATTAGAGCAATTAGTTCAAGAAAGGACAGCCAAGCTTCAGGAGAAAATAGGCCAGTGCCGTACGGCAGAAAAAAACAGTGAGAAACTTAACAAGGAACTTCTTCTTTCAAACCAGAAATTAAAACAGCTTTCTTTGCGCGATTCCCATACCGGGCTTTATAACCATCGATATTTGGATGAAATTGTAGAAGCGGAATTTCATCGCGCCAAGCGGTATATGTCTTGCTTTTCGGTGATGATGCTGGATTTGGATTATTTTAAATCCATTAATGATGTTTACGGGCATCAGTTTGGGGATTTGGTTTTAAAGCAGTTTTCCCGTCAGCTTAAGAAAATAGTGCGCAGGTATGATACTGTAATAAGATATGGAGGAGAAGAATTTATAATTATTTCTCCGGCACTTGACCGCAAGGACGGCATTGAATTCGCCCAGCGGTTATTAAAAATAATAAATTTCACGGATTTAGGGGATAAGCAACATCTCTTAAGGCTAAAATTAACTATTGCCGTAGCTTCATACCCTGAAGATAAGGCTAATTGCGGTATGGATCTGGTGGAATTAGTGGACCAAATCCTGAATCGGGCAAAAGAAGGCGGAGGAAACCGGGTGTATTCTTCGGATAATGTCAGCTTGATAAAGCCCGCGCATTATCAAGAAGCAGCAAGTATCCATTTCTTGAAGCATAAAATAAGCAAATTAACTAAACGCGCTAATCAGGGATTAATGGAGGCAGTATTTGCTTTTGCCAAGACCATAGAAGCCAAAGATCACTATACCGGAGAGCATGTGGAGCAGACAGTGCAGTATGCCACAGATCTGTCCTGCGCTTTAGGATTGTCAGATAATGAAATTGAGCTTGTCCGTCAGGCCGCTATTTTGCACGATCTGGGGAAGATTGGGATAAGTGAAAATATACTTTTAAAGAAGTCTTCTCTTACTAAGAAGGAATTCGATCAGATCAAAAAGCATCCTGAAATCGGCGTAGAGATCATCCGGCCGATCCATTTTTTCCATCCCATTATTCCTTATATAATGCATCATCACGAGAGATGGGATGGGGCTGGTTACCCTCTGGGCCTTAAAAAAGACGCGATACCTTTGGGCGCGCGCATTGTGGCCTTAGCCGATGTTTATCAGGCGCTTATTTCTGACCGCCCGTACCGCAAGGCCTATTCTAATCAAGGGGCGGTTTCCATTCTTGTTAATGAATCCGGCAGGCTTTTTGACCCGCGTATCGCAGGTGTTTTTATTGACCTCCTGAAAAAAAATTGAAATCCCTTCTCATTATTTGTTTTACAAACCTTGCCCTTCAGTATATAATCTACCCAAGATAGAAAGAAGAAGGAGTTTTTATAAATGCAGGCTATTAAATTTTATTGTTTTTCAGCAGATCAAACTGCAAACCAGTTAAAAAGCAATATTCATTCCGGGTTGTCACTTGAAGAAGCTAAAAAACGCCTTGATGAATATGGGCCGAACCAGCTTCAGCAGAAGAAAAGCGTTTCCGCGGTTATTATTTTTTTGGGGCAATTCAATGATTTTATTGTCTGGGTATTAATAGGCGCCTCTTTAGTTTCTGGATTTTTGCAGGAGTGGGTGGACGCCTTTGCTATTATAACGATAGTGGTGATAAACGCCATTTTAGGGTTTGTTCAGGAATACCGCGCGGAAAAGTCGTTAGCCGCCTTAAGAAAATTAACAAATCCCTCCTCAAAGGTCATCCGCGCGGGTAAAAATGAAGTTATTGCTTCTGCGCAATTAGTTGTAGGCGATTTAATTGAGCTTGAAGCAGGGGATAATGTGCCTGCGGATGCAAGATTAGTTTGGGTTACTTCTAATTTCAGCGTCCAAGAGTCCAGCCTTACAGGAGAATCTGCCGCGGTTGTGAAAACAACCGCTATTTTGGAAGGCAAAGAGGCTGCGCTTGCCGATCGTTTAAATATGGTTTATATGGGCACCTCTGTTGTGTCCGGTAAGGCCAGAGCGCTTATTATTTCTGTTGGAATGAATACAGAACTTGGGTTGATTGCCGGGATGGTGCAGGAAACAGTTAAAGAAACAACGCCTCTACAGAAAAAACTGGAAGAATTCGGAAAATGGATCGTTGTTTTATGTTTTGTTTTAGTCGGCCTTGTATTTTTGTTAGAGTGGTCCCGCGGCGGCAAGGTCATTGATGTGTTCTTAACCGCGGTCAGCCTTGCTGTGGCGGCTATTCCCGAGGGGTTGCCGGCGGTAGTTACCATTTCCTTGGCATTGGGAGTGCACAGAATGGTCAAGCGGCATGCCTTGATAAGAAGGCTTTCTTCTGTGGAGACCTTGGGCTGTGCCACGGTTATTTGTTCAGATAAAACCGGGACCCTGACCAAGAACGAAATGACGGTGCAGGCTATTTTTTCCGGGGGAAGACTTTTTGAAGTCTCCGGGGTTGGTTATGCCCCTAAAGGAGTTTTTTCTTTAGATAAAAAAGAAATACGCGCGGTTGATTATCCGGATCTGTTAAAGACCCTTACTTGCGCGGTTTTGTGCAACGGGGCAAGCCTTAAGGAAACCTCCGATGGTTATAAAATTGCAGGAGATCCCACGGAGGGATCATTGTTATCTGCTGCCGGTAAGGCAGGATTATGGAAGAATGATTTAGAAAAACAAGCTTGTTTTATTGATGAGATTCCCTTTGATTCGGACCGCAAGAAAATGACTATTATCCGTGAATATAAAGGCAAAAGAACAGCTTTTGTAAAAGGGGCTGCGGATTTATTCCTGGAAGATGCTGTTGAAATTGAGGAAAATGGCATTTTGAGAAAATTAACCCCAGAGGATAAAGCCTCTATCCATAAATGCAACGAAGAGTTAGCTTCTTCTGCCCTGCGCGTTTTAGCAGTTGGCTACAGGGATTTAAGCGGCTTGTCAGAAGAAATCAATCCGCGGGTAATTGAGAAGGGCCTTGTTTTTGCCGGGTTGATCGCGATGATGGACCCTCCTCGGGAAGAAGTAAAAATGGCAGTAGGTTTGTGCCGTGAAGCCGGGATTAAAATTGTGATGATCACCGGCGATCATAAGAATACCGCTGTAGCTATAGCCGGGCAGTTAGGATTCTTTAATAAGGATTCTTTAGCTTTAAGCGGGGAAGAGCTTGATAAATTAAGCGATCCAGAGTTTGACGCTTGTGTGGCCAATGTGGCAGTATATGCCCGGGTTTCGCCAGAGCATAAATTAAGGGTTGTGAAAGCTTGGCGAAAAAGAGGTGAAGTTGTGGCTATGACTGGGGACGGAGTTAATGACGCTGCGGCAGTAAAAGAGTCGGATATCGGAATAGCCATGGGCATTACCGGAACAGATGTAACCAAAGAAGTTTCCGATATGGTTATTACCGATGATAATTTTGCTTCCATTGTTGATGCGGTTGAAGAGGGCAGAGGCATATATGATAATATAAGAAAATCTATCCATTATCTTCTTTCCTGTAATACCGGAGAGATATTAGTGATGTTATTGGCTTCTTTGCTGGGTTTGCCGGTGCCGCTATTGCCTATACAGATATTATGGGTTAATCTTGTGACTGACAGCTTGCCGGCTTTGGCATTGGCAGTGGATCCGGTTGATCCTGATATTATGAAAAAAAACGCGCGTAAATCAAGCGAAGCGATCATAAATAAAAAACAAGCTGTTTTAATGCTTTTACAGGGAGCGTTTATTGCCTTTTGCAGTTTATTCGCTTTTTGTTTCGTATTATTCATAGAAAAAGAAGGGTTAATCCGCGCTCGCACTTGCGCCTTTATTGTGTTGGCATGCAGTCAGTTGTTCCATGCTTTTAACTGCCGAAGCCAGAAAGTTTCTTTATTTAAGCTTGGGCTTTTTACTAACCTGAAATTGCTTTATGCCGCAGGGATTTCTTTTGTTCTTCTGACGGCGGTTATTTATGCCCCATTCTTGCAGAAGATCTTTAAAATCGAGGCTTTGGGATTGCGGGATTGGCTGTTGGTGATGCTGGTTTCTTCTTTGCCTCTCTGGGCGATGCAACTTATTAAGAAACTTTATCCAAGCAAAATGGTTTCTTAAAGCTCCTATTTCTATTGACTATAGAGTTATATTGCGGTATAGTAAAACCTTATTTTGGAACATTGGCAAGTACCTTGCGCTTATCGGAATTGCGCAAGTATGCCCTTGCTGGGCAAGGAGGTAAAAAATGTCAGGGTTTGATCCGTTGATTTTAGCGCCTGTAGGTTCAATTTTAGCGCTGGGTTTTGCCGTGTATTTGGCGTTTAGTATTTTGCGCAAAGACCAAGGCAATGAGAAGATGCGTGAGATCGCCGAGGCAGTCAGGATTGGGGCAAGGGCGTATCTTACCCGTCAGTATCTGGGGGTAGCTTTGTTTTTCGCGGTAGTTTTTATCATTTTGTTGGCTATGGCATTAAAAGGGTATTTAGTTATATTTGTGCCCTTTGCTTTCTTAACTGGAGGTTTCTTTTCCGGGCTTTCCGGTTTTATCGGCATGACCATTGCCACGCAGTCGTCTAATCGCACCGCGGCAGCAGCGATGAAGAGCCTGAATTCAGGTTTGCGGGTGGCTTTTTCAAGCGGGGCAGTTATGGGTTTAACTGTGGTGGGCTTAGGCCTGTTGGATTTAAGCGTCTGGTATTACTTTCTGAATTGGTATTATTCCTGTCATCCCATTCCATTAGGTACAGATAAAATCGCCGCGATTACTTCTACCATGCTTTGTTTTGGTATGGGGGCCAGTTCCCAGGCCCTTTTTGCCAGGGTTGGCGGTGGAATTTTTACTAAGGCCGCGGACGTGGGAGCGGATTTAGTAGGTAAGGTTGAAGCCGGTATTCCTGAAGACGATCCACGTAATCCGGCAGTTATCGCGGACAATGTAGGCGATAATGTCGGTGATGTCGCGGGCATGGGTGCTGACCTTTACGAATCTTATGTCGGTTCTATTGTGGCTACTTCTGCTTTGGGGGTTGCCGCAGGTTTAGGTTTAGCTGGGGTCACTGTCCCTATGGTTATGGCCGCGGTAGGGGTTATTGCCTCTATTATTGGAACATTCTTTGTCAAAAGTAAAGAAGAGGCAAGCCAGAAAGTGCTTTTGGCAGCTTTAAGAAAAGGGGTATTCAGCAGTTCTATATTAGTGGCAGTTATTTCTTATTTTCTGGTGAGGTCTATTTTAGGCGTAGAGAATTTAGGTATTTACTGGTCGGTATTATCCGGTTTAGTCGCCGGAGTTTTAATTGGTTTATGCACTGAATATTATACTTCAAGTACTTTTAAACCTACGCGTTTTATCGCCGAGCAAGCTTTAACCGGGCCGGCAACAGTGATTATCGGAGGCTTGGCAGTGGGGATGATGTCCACGGCTTTGCCGGTTATAATTGTAAGTATCGCGGTTATGTTAAGCTTCTATTTATCAGGAGGCGCCGCTAATTTTAATTTAGGGCTTTATGGCGTAGGCATCTCCGCGGTGGGGATGCTTTCTACTTTAGGCATTACCTTAGCTACAGATGCTTATGGCCCGGTCGCGGATAACGCCGGAGGAAACGCCGAGATGGCGCATCTTCCTCCTGAAGTGCGTAAACGTACCGATGCTTTGGATTCTTTAGGAAATACTACCGCGGCTACTGGAAAAGGTTTCGCTATCGGCTCGGCAGCCTTAACCGCTCTGGCTTTAATTGCCGCTTACCGGGATCAGGTGGCTCTTTTTGGAAAAGAAATAAAGGGTTCTTTAATGGATCCCAGCGTTTTAGTGGGGTTATTTATCGGCGGGATGCTGCCGTTTCTTTTCTGCTCCATGACTATGCGCGCTGTGGGACGTGCCGCGGGAAAGATCGTGGTAGAGGTGCGCCGCCAGTTTAAAGAAATAGTCGGATTAATGGAGGGCACAGCTAAGCCGGATTACGCGCGTTGCGTGAATATTGCTACTGTTGCCGCCCAGCACGAGATGATCCTGCCTTCATTATTAGCGATCATCTCTCCGATTTTTGTGGGCATAGTTTTAGGCGTGGAGGCGGTTTCCGGGCTTTTGACTGGTGCCACGGTTTCAGGTTTTGTCTTGGCGGTAATGATGGCTAATTCCGGGGGAGCATGGGATAATGCTAAGAAATACGTTGAAGAAGGAAACCATGGAGGTAAAGGTTCAGTTGCCCATAAGGCGGCAGTTGTTGGCGATACCGTAGGAGATCCTTTTAAAGATACTTCCGGGCCAAGTTTGAATATCTTGATTAAGCTTATGTCTATGGTTTCCATTGTTTTTGCTTCGTTTATCGTTAAGAATGCTTTCTTGAAATAAAAATATAAGTTTAAGTTGTAAAGAAAGGCGCTTTCTTTAAAAGAGAAGGCGCCTTTTTTACAGCTGTCAGCTGTCAGCTATCAGCGTTCAGCTAAAAAATAAATACAAAACCAAACTAGTTTATGTTTTTCGTATTTTTATTTTAATTTTGTTTAAAATTTGGCTTTTTTTGGTTTTTGCCGAAAGCTGACAGCTGAAGGCTGAAAGCTGATAGCTGAAAAATGTATTTTTTTGCTTGAAATAGATGTATAATGTATTTAATGAGCGATTTGGAGTTTGTCCAAAGGTGCATCAGGCAGGATAAAGCTTCTTGGGACGACTTCGTAGAGAAATATGCCCGCCTTATTTATTCTGCCATTCACAGTGTGGCAAAAACTAATGGTTCAGCGAGTTTTTCTTCAGACACTGCCAAAGAGATTTATCAGGAGTTGTTCGTTTTCTTAAGAAAAGACGATTTTCATAAACTTAAGACTTTTTCCGCGCGCAATAACGCCAGTTTAGCTACTTGGCTTAGGCAGGTGGTAGTAAATTTTACCGTGGATTATTTGCGCAAGCTAAAGAAGCCGGCTTTATCATTGGAACAAGAGGATGAAGATGGTTTTAGCCTGGGTCAAGTTATTGAAGACCACGCCTTGTCCAGCCGCCAGATTGTCTTTAACCAGGAGAAAGCCGCTGGACTTTCCGATTGCATCTCTAAGCTTGAAAGCCAGGAACAGTTTTTTATCCAGATGCATTTTAATCTGGGCGTGGTTTTGGGGGATCTTAAGGATATATTGGGGATTACCCGGGAAAATGTGGACACAAGAAAATCCCGTATTATTGAAAAGCTAAGAGAGTGTTTTAAGCGTAAAGGTTTTTTGTCAGATTAGCTTAAGTTTTTCGTCCATTATAGTAGACAAAGAAAGGCTTATATGCCAGAGAAGTTCGAAGATTTAATTAAAAGAGCCCATCAGGTGTTTAAGGATAAAACCGATGCCGATAAATTGGGGCATTTGGATGAAGAAGTCTTAGCTTCTCTTATAGAGAAGAAGCTTAAGCCGGATGAGGAAATAGCGGTAAAAAAGCATATTGCTTTGTGCGATGATTGCGCGGGTAAATTCTTATTATCCTGGCGCTTGGCCTCTGAAGGACAGGTTGACTTGCCGGAACAGCTTATTGCCTGGGCCAAGGCGCTTCAAGAAGGCAATCCTGCGGCACTTGAATTCGCCCTTGAACTAATCTTAAGGCTTAAGGAAGAAGCCTGGGAGATTATTCATTCCAATGGAGATGTTTTAGTGGGGAACCAGCTTTTGCCCTGCGCAGTCTTAAGAAGCCGCAATATCCAGGATTTTAAAGACAGAGTAGTTGTTTATCGCGATTTTAAAGATGTCCGCGTGCAGGTGCAGATAGACAAAATCAACGCCCAGAATTTCAAGCTTCATGTGATGATCAAGGATAAGCTTTCGCAGCAGGCCTTGAAAGACATACGCATAAGCCTTTTAAAGGAAGATGTGGAGCTTGAATCTTATGAAGCTATTTCCGGAGGGGTTATTTTTGAAGGCGTGCCTGTGGGTAAATATTTAGTAGAGATCTGGCGGATCAAGGAAAAGCTCGCCGGGTTATTAATTGATATCCGTAAATAGCCTTTAATAGAGTTGACAGAAAAGAATCCAGTCATACTTGAGATTACCAAGCATGCCGACGCGCTTAAATCCAGCGTCTATGAACAGCGCGGGTTTTCACCTACCGTGCGCAGGTTCAGCCAAGCCAAAGTTTCATTTCCCCAGATACACGCCCTTTGTGAAAGTATTTATAAAACCTTAAACCACGCGGATAAGAATGGTTTCTTGCCGGCAGAGCTTTTTGCGCAGTTTAAAAAGGATTGCCAGTTTTTATGGGATCATTTATTAAGCCGAAATATCAAGGACGCGCTTTTAAAATCTTCATTCAGGGATTTGTCTGTTGTTTTAGATGAACAGCTGATGTTTATCCCCTGGGAGCTTCTTTATGACGGAAGCAATTTTTTGTGCCTGAAATTTAATCTTGGGCGCATGATTAGGACCCAAAAAGAAGAACTGGGGCAGGCAAATTACCGCGGGCATAGCGCAAGCCTAAAAATGCTGGTTTTAGCTAATCCTACCAACGATTTGAAATCCGCGTATCACGAGGGTATTAATATCCGTAATCAATTCGGCAATAAAAATAATGAAATTTGCGTTGATTTTAAAAGCACGCACATTGATAGTTTGTATGTGAAGAAAAATATGCGCGACTATGATATTGTGCATTTTGCCGGGCATTGTGAATATGACCAGAAAGATGCCAAGCAAAGCGGATGGGTGCTTGAGGATGGCAGGTTTACGGTGCGCGATATTACTACTTTAGCAGAATCCATGCCTATGCCATCTTTGATATTTTCTAATGCCTGCTATTCCAGTTATAACATGGCATGCGCGTTTATCTTGTCAGGGGTCAGGCATTATATCGGCACCATCCGGCGCATGGAGGATAATTACAGTTTTGATTTCGCCCGTGAATTCTATGCCCGGCTTATTGATGGATACAGCGTCGGAGAAGCTATACACAGGGCGCGCACGAAAATCATTCACGATAAGGGAATTTTAGCTCTCTCCTGGGCAAGTTACATACTTTATGGTGATAATAACTTTATCCTTTTTAAGAAGAAGCCAAGGCATTTCTCGGTAAAACTTAAAGCAAAAAATATCGCGCAACGTTTAAGGCAAAGGAATTTCTTGATAGAGTTATCTTTGGTCTTATGCTTATTATTTTTGGGGCTTTCCTGGTTTATTTTCTCTCCCAGTCAACGGCTGTTGTTTTCTAAGATGCAAAAGCTGTATGAAAAAGGCAAAAACGAGGAAGTTGTTTTGCTGTCCCAGAAAATACTTGAAGCCCATCCAGATTTCTTACAGGTTTATCCGATTTTAGCCCAAACCTACCAGCGCCAAGGCAAAAGAAGCAAGGCACTGCAGGTTTATTTTGATTATATACTTTTAAGCCAGAAGAAAGATTATAAACCGGGCTGGATCTCCGCTTATATTGAAGTGGGGTGGATTTATCAGCTTCTTGGGTATTATGAAAAGGCGGAAGGTTTTTATTCCAAGGCTTTAGCTTTAGCACGAGAAAATAAGGATTATTTGAATGAAGCGGTGGCTTTAAGGAAGCTTGCGGTTTGGAACACCGAAAAAGGAAATTATGATCTGGCTTTAGAGTTATTGTTAAAAAGTTCTGAAATAAACCGTATGCATTTAAGCAGCGCCTCACATCGTTATAACTTAGCCTGTGATTATTTTGATTTGGGGCTTGTCTTTGCCAATAAAAATGATTCTCAAGCTGCTTCGGATTTTTACCAAAAGGCTAAGGCTATCTTGCAGGGGATGAATTTAAAAAGTCAGATCAGCGATTGTTATTTTAACTTAGGCGAGATATATCTTTTAGAAAAACAATATAGTATGGCTTTAGATTATTACAAGAAAGGCCTAGAGATAGATATTGCTGAAGGAAACCTCCCAAGCTTATCTGCAAGTTACGATATGATGGGTGAGTTTTATTTGGAAATTGGCGATTATAAGCAGGCAGAAGCATCATATTTGAAGGCAATTGAAATTTCTTCCGGGATAGAAGCCCCGCTTGAATTAGCCCAGAGTTCTTATAATCTTGGCAATTTCTATATAAGAGAAGGCAGGAAAAACAAGGCCAGAGAATATTTGCGTCAAGCACAGGAAATATATTATCGCTCTGACTCTGCGATGTATCAAAAGATAAAAGAAACCCTCCTTAATCTTAGCAACTAGTTTAAAGAAAAAAGAAATATTTTTGTAAGAAACCAATTTTCTATTCGTCTTGTATACTAAGGAGGTGTCAAGATGAAGAAGAGTAATTGGTTTTGTTGTGTTGGGGCGCTTGTTTTGTGCGCTGTATTTGTGGGTAAGGCTTTAGCCTGGGAAAGAATGGGGAACCTTTATGTTAAAGCAAGCCGTGTATTTATAACGGAAGGCAAAAACAGTGAAATTTTGTTTTGGTCTGTTATAAAAGAGGGGTTATTTTTAAGCTCTGACCGGGGCAAGAGCTGGAAGAGGATTTTACAAGCAGGCCTATTTGCCAAGGTGGATTATCTTTGTGTGGAGAAATTGGGCAGCAATATTTATGTTGGTACTGAAAAAGGGATTTTCTCAAGTAGCGATCACGGCAGTACATGGAGTAAAAACAGAGGCGCCTTAAAGGACGTTGCAGTTTATTCTATTTTAGCTGTACCAAAAGGGAATGTGTTTGCTTATTCTAATAAGGGGTTGTTTAAAAGCTTTGATTACGGATTGTCTTGGCAGAAAATAAAAAGCAAAGAATTGGATAAAGAAGAGGATTGGGTTTCTACAGTTTCAGATGATAATAAAATACCGGGTAGTGATGAAGTTTGTCATAAGCTTTGTTTTGATGCGCGAGGTAATATAATTTATTTGCTTTCTAAGGGGGTAATTTATAAAAGCCTTGATCAGGGTTTGTCGTGGCAGGATTTTCCTTCTATTGGTTTGCCGCAAAAAGAAGCATGTTCCATTTTCTATTTTGGGGTAGATAGATTTTATTGCTTATCCCAAAGAGATATTTTTATCTTTGAATCCGGTCAATGGAGCAGATTATTTCTGCCCCTTGCCGCAGGGGATTTATTCTCTTTGCATCAGGATAATCAGGGCAATATTTATCTTGTTGGTTCACGTGGATTGTTCAAAGGAAAGTTTGAAGATCTATCAAATTTTCCTGCCCAAGATAAAACAGCTGATGATGAACTGGGGATTCGTGAAGTACAGATGGCCGCTATTTCCTATGCGGAAGTGTATCCAGAAAAGATTATTGCCTGGAGAAAACAGGTAAGGGCTAAAGCATTTTTGCCTAAATTGAGCGCTTCAGTTGATCGGGATACCGGGGATATCTGGCATTGGGAATCTGGTTCAACTACCAAAACTGGAGATGATTATTTGATGAAAGGAAAAGATAGTATTGGTTGGTCAGTGGGGTTAAGCTGGGATCTGTCAGAGCTTATCTGGAATCCGGACCAGACAAATATTGATGTGCGTTCTAAATTAATGGTGGAATTGCGCGGCGATATTTTAGACCAGGTAACCCGGATTTATTTTGAGCGTTTAAGGATAAAAAAAGAATTAGAGCAGATAGATTCCCAAAATATAAATAAGGTCAATGATAAAAAACTTAAAGTTGAAGAGTTGAGCGCTTATCTGGACGCTATGACCGGCGGGGCCTTCTCAAAAAGAAAATAGTGTGATTTGTCAAGGCCATTAAATAAAAAAGTGTTGAATAATGCCGCTTCAATGTTTCATTTGATATCTGCCTGTTTATATAAGTTGTTGTGCCACAAGAACTTACTTCATTATAAATTACGGGTATAATTATAGAAAGCGGTTTCCAAAAAAACCGCAATTGGCTTGAAACAGGCATTGGCTTTATGTTATAGTTTATATAGAACGTAAGCACGCTTGATCTTTTAGAAACGCCAAGCAGTTTTATGTAAAAGGCAAACCTCGAGTAATCGGGAGACTCCGCCACAACACGTAGGCGGACCCTTGCGTAACAGCAGGGGGCAAAGCCACAGATCCCTCCATCCTTAAAAAAGTAAAGGACGCGGATAGCTGGGCTGCCATAAAAAAGAAACATTTATGGAGTGTCTATACCCTAAGGTTAAATCGCCTTAGGGTTTTTTATTGCCGAAAGCAATATACCGGCGCAATTCAAATAAGCGCCGGGTATAGAAAAAAAGACGTATGCTGATAAGCGCGGGGTGTGAAAGTAAATAGGCGCCTTGGTAAAAAGGATTGCCAAGCGCGCCTCAACTAGGCGGAGGATAAAATGGACAACTTAGGAAGAAGGATCTTAGTAGTAGATGATGAACCGGATGTGTTAACAAGTTTAACTCATTTTCTTTCTGACAAGGGGCACTGTGTTTCCTCGGCTTGCAATGCCCAGGAAGCTTTAGGCATATTAGAAAAAGAGAAAGAAGATGTAGTTTTATTAGATATTACTATGCCCGGGAAAAGCGGGGCTGAAGTAGCGCGATTTGTTAAACAGAGATCTCCAGAGACTAAGGTTATAGTAGTAAGCGGCTATCCGCAGGAAATAGACGCCCTTTCAAAAGAGCATGTTATGGACGCTTCGTTTATAAAGCCGGTTGATATCCAAAAGCTATATAGCAAGCTTATGGATTCTTTTAACGCCAAAGAAAGCCCGATCTATGAATTAGATGTGCAGGATGAAGCTAACGCGCGCGTGTTGACAGTAAGCGCCAAACTTCTTTTTGTAGAACCGTCACCAGAGATCTATGGTTTCTTAAACGCTTATTTTCATAATCTTTCTTCTAAGGGTGAAGAATACACTATGGATGTGGTTAATTCTGCGGATACGCTTATGCAGAAATTTGAAGAATTTACTCCGGATATCGCCTTAGTAAATGCCGCGTGTCTGGCTGATTACTCAAAAATGATGACTTTGTTCGCCCATAATAATTTTTGGCCTAAGGCGGTTGTGATGTATGACATCCCCAGCCTCGATAAAATTAATAAAATCCAGCTTAAGAAAATCATAAGAACGGTTCAGGCCGCTTGTATTAAGAATGGCCTTATTGAGATTAAATGGGTGCAAATATAACTAAGGAGAAAAAAATGTTTAAGAAAATCTTGGTTTTGTTAGCGTTAATGTTTGTTTTGTTTATGCCTAAGCAGGCGATGGCGGCTAACGTGACAATCGCTGCCGGAAATACTTCCGGTAACCCAGGTGATGCCGTGATTGTTCCTTTGGCCATGAGTCAGCTTGCGCTTGCCGACGGGGCTATCTCTTTTGATGGAGAGCTGCTTTATGATTCCGGTAAGTTTACTTATACTGGCTATGATACTTCAGGGGCAATTTCCGGGCAGGCTAATTATATGCCGATTATTAACGGGAATACCGCGGGGAAAATAGTGATTGCTATATTTAACCCCTATGGCATTTCCGGTTCAGGTACACTTATTAGTTTTAAGTTTACGATCAATGCGCAAGCTGCCTCTGGCGTCAGCACGCTTACCTTGAATAAGGCAGTATTAAGCGGCGGCAGCAATACTGTTACTAAGCAAAATGGCTCAATTACAGTATTGGGCCAAGCCAATAGAGCACCGGTGCTTGATTCTATTGGTAATAAACAAGTGGCAGAAGGCGCAACCTTAATGTTTAATATAAGTGCAAGCGATCTAGATAATGATACTCTTGCTTATAGCGCCACAAATCTTCCGACCAACGCTAGTTTTAATACAAGTACCAAGGCCTTCAGTTTCTCCCCTTCGTATACACAGGCCGGCACATATAGCAACGTGCATTTTGAGGTTAGTGACGGTAGGGGTGGCGCTGATAGTGAGGATATAGCTATAACTGTTACTAATACAAATCGCGCTCCAGTATTAGCTTCTATAGGAGCACAAAGCGTTAATGAGGGGCAGACTTTAAGTATAACTTTAGCAGCTTCAGATGCGGATAATGACACTTTAACTTATTCTGCGAGCAATTTGCCGCAAGGGGCGACTTTATCTGCTGCTACATTCTCTTGGACTCCTAGCTATAGCCAGGCGGGTTCCTATCAGGTTACTTTTGGTGTTTCCGATGGCAATGGCGGGTCAGATTCCGAAACAGTTACTTTGACGGTAAATAATGTGGCACGTACCTTTACCTTAACTACTACAGCTAATAATGGTTCAATAAGCCGCAATCCCAATAGTTCTACCTATAATGAAGGACAGAGCGTTGTCTTAACAGCAGTTGCTAATTCTGGTTATACTTTTTCATCCTGGAGCGGTGGTTTAACCGGTAGCGTAAATCCGCAGACCATTACCATGGATAACGATAAGACCGTTACCGCGAACTTTAGTCAAAATACCTATACCTTAAATATTACCGCTAATAACGGGACAGTAGCCAAGAGCCCGGATCAGGCGACATATACCTATGGCACAGAAGTTACTCTTACCTGCACAGCTAATGCCGGGTATAGCTTTACTAATTGGACAGGCGACGCAACTGGCAGCACTAATCCTGTAAAAGTTACTATTAACGGCAACAAAGCTGTTACCGCGAACTTTAGTCAAAATACCTATACCTTAAATATTACCGCTAATAACGGGACAGTAGCCAAGAGTCCGGATCTAGCAGTCTATCCTTATGGCACAGAAGTTACACTTACTGCTACAGCGAATACTGGGTATAGTTTCAGCAATTGGACAGTTGATG